>CAYJBW010000053.1:0-6078 GCA_964368255.1 uncultured Christensenella sp. | reverse complement strand
GCGAAGAAGGTGAACTGCTGTTGACACTTTCCGACAACCCCAACGAATCAATCAATCTAGGCAAGGTAGTGAAATTAGATCAGTCGCAAGGCGCGGACGGCAAAGACGGTCTGGATGGAGTTAATGGAGCTGACGGCAAAGACGGCATCAACGGCAAAGACGGCATAAATGGATTAAATGGTAAAGACGGTGTCGACGGCAAAGACGGAACAAACGGAACAAATGGAATAGACGGCACCAACGGCAAAGACGGAACAAATGGTATTGACGGCACTAACGGCAAAGACGGAACAAATGGAATAGATGGCGCCGACGGCAAAGATGGACAGCAAGGAAAATCCGCATACGAAATATATCTGCAACATTATCCAAGTTACAATAAGAGCGAAAAAGAGTGGCTATTGGACCTTATTAAAGGCAATTTAATAACTAGATATAATGTTACCTTTCATTACTACGAAGGTAAGGACGCCTTCGCCGTAGAAGTACTTGAACTAGACAAAGTCGCTATGCCGGTACCAGAAAATAGAAGTGGATATAATCTACTCAATTGGAGAGTAGGAAGCGTAGATGGGATAGAGTATGATTTTGAACTAAAGGTAGAAAGCAACTTGCACCTTTATGCGAAGTATGAAAAACTTGAGCCGACACTTCAGGACAAAGGCACAATAAAAAATGTAACTATACCGGTGGAAAGCTTTTACAAATATGCTTTAATAGCATACATGACTGGTTTAAGTTTTGAAGCAACTCAAGGTAGTTTGGAGTGTATAGTTTATGATAGTAGCGATGGTGTAATGATTAGAAAGACATACACTTTTTCTTCTACAAAGACAACATTTGCACTGGATTTAAGTGCATACGCGCGTTTTATGTCAGAATTACATATTACTGTTTGTTATCGCGGAGAAAGTGGCTCTGTTAATATGACTATCATATAATTAGGTAAGTAAACATCAACAAAAAAGGCTGTCAGTATTTTGACAGCCTTTACTTTTAGTATAAGTATAAATATATTAGATAAATGCCTTTCCGTTGCAACCAAGTACATTGATTAACTTGTGGCGAACGATTTCTGTTACGGCAGCTCTTGCTGGCCCTAAGTACTGACGGGGGTCAAAGTGTGAAGGGTTGTCCTTGAAGTACTTTCGTACTGTAGCTGTAACAGCCATACGGATGTCAGAATCGATGTTTATTTTGCAAACTGCCATGGTGGCGGCTTGGCGTAGCATTTCTTCTGGTACTCCCTTAGCCCCTGGCATATTTCCGCCATATTCGTTAATTTGTTCTACTAAGTATTGTGGTACGCTACTTGCGCCGTGTAGTACGATAGGGAAACCCGGTAAGCGCTTTGTAACTTCTTCTAGTATGTCAAAACGCAATTTTGCTTCGCCCTTGAACTTAAATGCGCCGTGGCTTGTTCCGATGGAAATAGCCAAGCTGTCAACGCCCGTTCTAGTTACGAACTCATGTACTTGGTCTGGATCTGTATAAGAAGAATCCTTTGCGCTAACATTTATTGCATCTTCTATTCCTGCAAGACGACCAAGTTCTGCCTCAACAACAACACCGTGGTCGTGAGCGTACTGTACGACATTTTTGGTTACTTTAATGTTTTCTTCAAAGCTGTGATGAGAAGCATCTATCATTACCGAAGTAAAACCATTGTCTACGCAGTCTTTGCATAGCTCGAAGGTGTCACCGTGGTCTAAGTGTAAACAAATGGGTAGTCCGCTTTCTTCTAGTGCAGCTTCCACCATTTTTTTGAGATATATAGTATTGGCATACTTTCTTGCGCCGCTAGAAACCTGTAAAATAAGTGGAGCTTGCTCAATCTTTGCGGCTTCTACAACACCTTGAATTATTTCCATATTATTGACATTAAAAGCGCCTATTGCATAACCTCCCTCATAAGCATCTTTGAACATTTTTTTACTTGTTACAAGTGGCATAGTAATCCTCCAAAATTTATTATTTATTATATTATACAATTATATTTTACAATAATCCAGTCTAATCAACAATCTTTTTGACTTAAGGTAAAAAATTGTATATAATTTTGTTATGCTAAAAGACAACGAACGGCTAGACGATTTGGAATATAACAACCTAAGAATAATACAAGAGCCCGATGGTTATTGTTTTACTTCGGACAGTGTGATATTAAGCAACCTTGTTAATGTAAAAAAAGCTGACAAGGTGGTGGACTTATGCACGGGTAGTGGAATAATTGCAACGCTGATTTCCGCAAAGTTTACTCCCCAAAAAGTTATTGGGGTAGAATTGCAACCGCGCCTTGCCGATATGGCAAAAAGGAGCGTACTATATAACAATTTAAGGGAGCATATCGAAATAATTAACGCTGATGCTTATGGCATAGAAAAAACACTTGGATGTGGCAAATTTGATGTGGTAGTAACCAATCCGCCCTATGACAAGTGCGCGTCAAAGCAAAGCTACACAGAGAAAGAAATTTGCAAAAAAGAGATATATATTAACGCAAATAAGATTATAGAAACTTCTTCCAAACTGCTAAAGTTCGGTGGGCTGTTTTATATGATAAATAAAGTTAGGAACCTTACAGATGTTATGTGTTTTATGCGTCAGTATAATATTGAACCAAAAAAGCTATACTTTATTCAACCCAAAATAAGCAAAGAAGCGGATACTTTTATTGTAGAAGGCAAAAAGGGCGCAAAAAGTGGACTTGTAGTACCACTTCCCATTATTGTCTATAACGAAGACGGCACTTATACGGACTTTAGCAGGAGATTATATAACAAATGAGCGGAAAATTATTTTTAGTAGGCACCCCAATCGGCAATTTGTCGGACATAACAACAAGGGCGCTCGACACCCTTAATGCGGTGGACATAATAGCCTGTGAAGACACGCGCCACACCTTGCAACTACTCAACAAATTCGGTATAAAAAAGCCACTTATTAGCTATTACAAGCATAAAGAACAGGAAGGAAGCGAACAAATTATTTCGCTACTTATAAGCGGAAAAAGCATAGCGCTTGTTAGCGATGCAGGAATGCCGTGTATAAGCGACCCAGGCAGTATTTTAGTGCAAAAAATGCAAGAACACAACCTGGAGTATACAGTAATACCGGGGGCAAGTGCGGTTATTTGTGCGGTTGCATTGACGGGAGTCACTGGTTCTTTTAGTTTTTTAGGCTTTTTACCCGAAAAAAACAAAGCAAGAGAAGAGCTGTTAGACGGTTACAAAGATTTGTTTAGCAACCTAATTTTTTATCTTTCACCCCACTCAATAAACAAAGAATTGGACTATTTATACGCCTATTTTGGGGAAAGAACAATATATCTAGTTAAGGAAATTACTAAGATTTATGAGAGTGTAACTAAGGGTAATTTGTCAAGTCTTCGCATAGAAAATCCCAAAGGTGAATATGTGCTTGTAGTGGAAAAACAAAAGATTATAAGTGAAGTATCCACAGAAAAAATCACGCAAGAATTGCTTGACCTAATAACGGACGGAACGGACAAAAAAACTGCTATAAAAATGGTATCAGAAAAGCTAAAAGTGGCAAAAAACGCAGTCTATGAAATAGCAATAAAATTATAAAAATCACGCAAAAAAATCAACAATTTTTACATAAATTTGCAAAACAAGCAAGCCAAAATTGCACCGAAAATTGACGAAATTATGCTTATAGGAATGGCAGGTCCTGTAGACTTATCTTTGGACGATGACATATATACCGCTACTATATAAAGTATGGTATCGTTGCTTGCCATAATTACGCTAGCGCACCTTGCTACATAACTGTCAACACCATAAGTATTAAAAATATTTTCTACCACAACCAAGCTTCCCGTGCCAGAAAGGGGGCGAAGTATCAATAACTCACAAAGCTCCTTTGGGATACCTAAATACGATAATGGGATAGCTAAAATGTCGCTTACACGCTGACTAAGTCCACTTACCTTAAAAATTTCTATTAACATAAAAATGCTAGCTAAGTAGGGAAGAAGGGAAACAATCAGACTTAGGGAATCCCTTATTCCCACAATAAAATTATCATAAATTGATACCTTTTTTATTGCGGCTATAACAAGCGTGATGATAATTATTGCAGGAACTACATATATCATTTTACAAAAATTTTAACCAAAATAAAGCCTAAAAAAGTGCTGATAAATGTCGCTAATATTGAAGGTAAAATTATGTCTGTTGCGCTCCCCAAACTACTGCGCATAGCAATGATTGTGGTGGGAATTATTTGTACTGACGAAGAGTTAATAACAAGGAGCATTATTCGATTTTTTTTGCTCTGCATATTCTCGATAGAAGATATGCCGGCTGGTGTTCCTGCGCTCCCCATTCCCAGCATATTTGCCGACAAATTTATCGATAAATAACCATAGCAAGTGTCATTCTCTTTGGGAAAAATTTTATGCAAAAGTGGCTTTAGTTTGTCACCAAGCCACAAGTCAAATCTTAGTTTTGTCCATATTTGTAAAATAGAAAGCCAAACGGCATAAATAGAAAATAGTTTTAATGCAAAGTTTAGACCATTACTGCCTCCGCTAATTAGCGTAGGCAGTACATTTTCTGGCGCGACAAACATTATGCTAATTGCGCTTATTATGACAATGATAGAAAACACTATATTCATTGCCAAATTTTATGCAAATTGTTCTTAACTTATGTTAGAAATTGGCAAATGCTCCTTTTTTTGAGCGTCCCACAGTAGTATTATCTACCTTACGATTCTGTAATTCTTGTATGGGGTGTGGACTATCTTCGTAGCGATAATCTTTGCCAATTTTGTCAACATATTGGGAAATAACCTTATGACTGGGTACATTGTTTACTTGACTGTTTACTATTTTTTGGTAGGTGAAAAAGTTGCTGTCATCTGCCATATTTTCCGAACAAGTATAAGACTCCATATTGGCTGTATCATAAACGGTATTAGCTATAACATTTCTGACATATTCCTTTTGGTCGGTAAAGTTGAGAAGTTGGGGGAATTCTCCCACGGGAATAACTTCCTGCCAATGCTTTTTCTCATAAGTTTTTAATAGTTCCACCGCTTTGTGAAGGTGAGCAATTTCTGCTACTAAATGTTGTTCCCAAACTTTCTTGATGCAGGGGTCAGTTTCAAATTGGTAACAAGAATAATACAAATAACACTCCGTGTATTCGTGGTTAAGAAGACACTCAAGGAATGTTTCGTTAGCGTCAATCAGTGAGCCATAATGTGTGACATGCTGTTCTTCAATCATACCGATTTCGTTATAAAGTGCTCTGCCTATATCAGAAGAATAGAATCCGGCTTGATTCATATAATAGTTCATTGTTTGTTGTTCCGCAGCGGTTATTATCGCAATATTTAGCTTAGTTTGTGGTTCTGCGCTCTTGAAGCATGTGTGTCTTTTTACATCGTCATATGGATAGCGGTGTTCGCTTATTGTTGGACGGCCAGGCATTATTTCTGCCAAGCTCCCAATTAGTGTTTCCGCCTTAATACCATGTTCCATATCAAGTAAATCTGCATAGCGGTAAAGGTGGTCAAATTCTTCTAGCAGTGCAAAGTCCAATGCTTTTTTTACATAAGGGTCCTTTTCCATGGTAGCAAGGAGCGCGGTCAAATCCACTGCCAAGTGTTCATAGCCAATGGTAGTTTCTAATATAGTCTCGTTGATAGGCTTAATGCAACCAAGCGTTTTTTGCTGTTGTTGTTCACTTCGCCTTATTAACGCTAGTTCTCTGCGAATGTCATTGTTTGCGCAAGCGCGTTGAAAGCGATGTCCGAACCATACAGCTTCATACTCGGCGCCGTTACATAATATAGTACGCAACTTTGTATATGGGTCAACTTCATTTTTGTCATAACTTTCTGGGTACATACCTGCCCAGTTCTTAAAAATGTTATCAAATTTTTCTGCTTTTTGATTAAATGGATTAAATGCCATAAAAAAATCTCCTTTTATGTTGATAAGGAGATTGTTGACTTATGCAAAATAATTATACCAGTGACCGCAAAAATAAGTCGATTTTTTGCAGTGCCGCTTGCAACTGTTTAAGCGAATAAGCATAGCTAAGC
>CAYJBW010000052.1:0-9308 GCA_964368255.1 uncultured Christensenella sp. | reverse complement strand
CTTTTTTCTTTAATTAGGTCAATTACTGGCTTGAACACATCAATTTCGTAAACAGTTTTGTACCCGCTAAGCATAGCAACCGTTCTTTCAAGCCCCATACCTGTATCTACATTCTTTTGGGCAAGGGGTGCAAAAGTTCCGTCTGCTTTTTTGTCGTATTCCATAAAAACATTGTTCCAAATCTCTACATAGCGACCACAATTACAAGCCGGCGAACAATCTTCGCTACATTTTTCTTGCCCTGTTATAATAAAAATTTCTGTATCGGGACCACATGGACCAGTGGTTCCAGCAGGACCCCACCAGTTATTTGCTTTGGGCAGATAAAAAATATTTTCTTTGGCAATACCTAATTTTTCCCAACACTGTGCCGAAAAATCGTCTCTTGGGCAGTCTTCGTCACCGCTAAATACACTCACTGCCAATTTTTCAGTGGGAATTTCTAAATTCTTTGTCAAAAATTCAAAACTAAACTCTATGCTTTCTTTCTTAAAATAGTCCCCTAGCGACCAGTTGCCTAACATTTCAAAAAAAGTGCAATGTGTAGCATCTCCCACTTCGTCAATATCGCCCGTTCTCACGCACTTTTGCACATTGGTAAGTCTAGTTCCGCTTGGGTGCTTTTCTCCCATAAGGTAAGGAACAAGGGGGTGCATTCCTGCGGTGGTAAATAGTACGGTGGGGTCATTGTCGGGAATAAGTGATGCGCTAGGAATTATTGCATGCCCTTTATCCTTAAAATAACTCAAATATTCTTCTCTCAGTTGTTTTGTCGTTAACTTTTTCATAGATTTTTCCTTATATAAAATGTTACCAAATTTTTAGCTTTTTAACATTAGTTGTAGCAAAGAGCGTCCGTTGTTGAGATACATGCCCTTTTTTGCTTCGTTTTCTGTGTATTTTAGTCCGCTATTGCCGTTTCTTAGAGAATTGTAGACAACAAAAGGCACTGGGTCGGCAGTGTGCGTTCTTAAACATAGCGGTGTGGCGTGGTCAGGAAGTATTGCCATGCAAAAGTCTTCTTTACCATTTAGCTGGTCATAAATATAACCTACCACTTCGTCAATTCTTTCTATAGCTTTTATTTTTCCTTGCGCATCGCCTTGGTGTCCACACTCGTCCGGCGCTTCTATATGCAAGTACACATAGTCATGGTCGCTAAGAGCTTCCACCGCGCTACGGGATTTGCCCATAAAGTTCGTCTCCAGCGTACCAGTTGCCCCGTCCACATTTATTACACTCATTCCTGCGCCAATTGCGATGCCCTTTAGTAGGTCAACTGCGGATATTACCGCGCCTTTTAATCCGTATTTTTCATAAAAACTCTCTAAATTGGGCTTGGTTCCCTTGCCCCAGAACCATATTGCGTTGGCAGGCTTTGTTCCTTTACTAATTCTGTCAATATTTATAGGGTGCTCTTTTAGTATTTCTATTGAACTGCTTATTAAATTAACAAATATATCTTTTCCATCTCCATCTGGCAAATATTCTTTGATTTCCTTTCCCAAAATATCGTGAGGCGGAGTAAATACCGTCTCAATATGTGTACCCCTTACAACGGCGCAATTACGGTAACTCGTTCCCCCATAAAACTCTATACATCCATTACTTAGCTTATCTTTGATAGCGTCCACCAAAATGTGTCCTTCCGCAGTGGATATTTCTCCCGCAGAATAGTCTTCCATTATCATATCGCCTAGCTTTTTGCCTTCCGAAAGTGTAACTAGGTTCATACGCAAAATAGTGTCGTCATCGTTCATTTTTATGCCGATAGAAAGCGCCTCAAGTGGTGACCTGCCCGTATAATTAAGTCGTGGGTCATAACCAATCACGCTCAAATTGGCAACATCACTACCAGGGCTCATTCCTTCGTCTATGGTACGCACAAGCCCCACTACGCCCCTTTTTGCAAGTTCGTCAATTCTTGGCTTATTGGCAAGCTCAAGTGGCGTTTTGTTGCCCAAAACACCTTTATTATAATCTGCCATACCATCGCCTAGCACAACAATATACTTCATAATCAGTCCTTTACTATCAATATTGTAAATATAATAGCACAATATGGTGCCTATTGCAAGAAAATAGAGTGCTTTGATAACCTATGCATTTTCTCAAAAAAGCATTGACAGAGCTTACCATATTAGGTAAAATATAAAATAGTTAACACCGTTAATCTTTTTTGCAAATGGGAATAGAATGGAAATAGAGGAACTTCGCAATAATATTATAGAAAGGTTAAAAACACTTAATGACATTGAGCCGCTTTCACATCTTTTTGACTCTATGCAAGGTGAATTTGCCGTTCTTTCATTAGTTGCCGAAAAAGAGCGCATTTCCCCATCAGAAATGAGCTGTTTGTTGGGTATAAGCAAAGCGCGATGTACTGTTATACTAAAAACATTAAAGAAAAAAGGGTTTGTTAGTGTTGACAAGTGTAAGGAAGATAAAAGAAAACAATATGTTTCTCTTACTTCCGCGGGAAAAGAAAGCATTAACAACAAAGTTAATAAAGCCACTTCTTTTTTTGATGATTATTTGACAGAGCTTGGCGAAAAGGACACTAAAAAACTAATTGTATTTTTAGATAAGTCTATCAAAATTGCAAAACATAAAGTCATTGATGACTAATTTATAGGGGTATTATATGCGTAATTTTATTTTAACAACAGAAACAACCTGTGATTTACCGGCAGAGTATCTTGCCGAAAAAGATATCCCTACAGTATCGCTACATTACTATGTTAACGAAGTAGAGAACGCTTTCGGAAGTGACACCAGTTCTTCCAGGGATTTTTACAACGCCATGCGAGAAGGCGCCGATACCAAAACAAGTCAAGTTAACTTTTACGAAGTTAAGGAGTTTTTAACCGAACTGCTAAAAAAAGGTCAAGATATATTGCACCTTGGATTTGCGTCCGCAATAAGTGGCAACTATAACAACTTTGTAGAAGCGGCAAAGGAACTTAACAGCACTAGCCAAAATAAAATTTATGTGGTAGATACTGCTTGTCAAGCAGGCGGACAAGGCTTGCTTGTAAATTTGGTACAAAATTATGCAGAAACAGGGCATTCTTGCTTGGAATGTTATAAGTTCGCAGAAGAAACCAAAGGAAAAATCTGCCACTATTTTGTCGTTGATGACCTGCGGTACCTGGCAAGGAACGGCAGAGTAAGCAACGCATCAGCTTTCATTGGCAACTTGCTAAAAATTAAGCCACTACTCTATACTAATGAAAAGGGCAAACTAGTGCCTTTATTAAAGATTCTTTCTCGCAAGTTATCTTTGAAAAAACTAGTGTTCAAAATGAAAGAAAAGTTCGATAACTCCTCTAACATTGTTTACATTTCTCACGCAGATTGCTTGGATGAGGCAGAGCTTGTGGCGCAAGATGTGCAAGAAATGTTTGGCATTGTGCCTATTATACTACCTTTAGACTTCGTAATAGGCTGTCACAGCGGACCAGGAACGATAGCTTTATTTTTTACATCAAAAAATAGGATAAATAATATATTAACTTGAAACGCGTTTTACATCAAAAAAATAGGATAAATCACACTAAAATGACAAAAAAAACTAAAAAGAAAAACTCACTTTACACAAAATTTTTTACGCTAATTGGCAAAATGGTTTTCCCAAAATCCACAGTTTCTTGGGAAGAACAATTAAAGGACGGCGAAGTGGCAATATTTGCTTGCAACCATTCTGGGGCGATTGGACCTGCTCTTACTTCAATGTATTTGGATATTCCAAAAAGGCCTTGGGTAATAAATTACATATTCAACAAGAAAAAAGCTGTGCGGTTCGTTTTTCACGATTTTTTGTTTGCAAAGGACAAAAAATGCAAGCCTTTTTATTGGATAATTTCCTTTTTTATTGCCAAACTTCTGCCACCGCTTTTGCTTAGTGAAAACCCAATACCCGTCTATCATAGTCAAAAAATGATGGATACCTTTGTAGAAAGTGTTGATACTTTGGTAAAACAGGACAAAAACTTGGTTGTTTTTCCAGAAAAACCACAAAAGTATAGCGAATTTATTTTTGAACTTTATAGCGGATTCGTTGATATTGCCCACCAATACTACAAAGAAACGGGCAAAAGTTTGCGATTTTTCCCCACCTATGTTTGTGGCGACTTACGCAAAATTGTCATAGGCAAGCCCATAACCTATGACCCGAGCGCAAAGCCAAAAGAACAGCGACAAGTTATTAGTACTTATGTCAAAGAAAATATTGATAGATTAGGAAGGTCGCTACCCAAGCACAAAACTGTGCCATTCCTGCCCGATGTTTGGTTTGAGTCCTACGGACACATGACCAGTGATATGTCGCAGTACTGGGCACTCTTTGATTGATATGCAAGACTTTTTACTTACTCTTTTTAACTACTTTCAAGAAAGCCCCACTGTTGTGCTAAAAAAAGCTCTTTCTCTAAAGTACAGCTATGTGGATATGTTTCACATTGTTTTTTACTATAAAAAAACCTGTGTTGATTCCTTCCTTGACGAAAAACTTTTTATGTCCGAAATAAATACCGTTTCTCTTAGCGACCTTTTTGATGAACTTAATCAGATACTAAATGAAGTAAACGCCCATGAGGGCGAACTTCTTGAAGATGTTCTTTCATAAATAATTGTAATGTTGTTCTTTCATAAATTATTGTAATGATGTTCTTTCATGAATTATAGTAATGAGGAGAGGAAAGCGGTTTTTCTGTTCTCCCACTGCAAAAGTTCCGCTCTAATTAAATACTCGTTTTGCAGTTTGTCCAATAATGTGAAAATATCAATTTGAATTTCTAAAAGGCGATTAATGCTACCATTTGCATTTACTTGACTGCTGCGAAATGTCGGTATATATGCACTACTGCCAAGCATTTCGTTCACTTTCACAATGCTACGGTATGTAAGGTTTTTTATATAAGACAGCGTTTTGCTTATTCTATTGCAAAAACAGCGAGAAATGATTTCTATGATTTCAATTTGCGATTCAAGTAACAACATCACCCGCTCTAGTATGTTACTATCGTCACTACTGCTAGTTTTATACTCACTTAGCACCTTGTTGTATTCTTTTGCAAGCAATTCCATATTTGGGGCATCATAATTTATATCTGACATAAATACTCCTTCGCAGTTATAATAAATTATGTATGAGTACTCCCATTTGTTACTACTTTGCTACTAACTTTTTGCTTTTTATCGTTTTTGCAATAAAAGTAAACGAAATGATAACAAATATTGCGAACCAAACCGCTCCGCTCCCCCATTTTATTGGGGTAATAATTGCCGTAATTTTGGCTAAAGCAGGGTACTTTGCTGGATATAAGCTACTTAATATCTCTATTAAAGTGTTTTCTATTAAGTCAAATATTGCTGGGAAAAGGGGTGGAATGATAGCTAATAATTTTTTACTTTTTGGCACAAACATAAGAGTAATACTTATCATAACCATACAATAGGCGCTCAAAAAGAAATAATCTAAAATGTGAAAGACGGTATAGGATTGTCGTCCACTTTCTCCCATAAGCATGAATGTGTCATAAATTTTGTTCCAGTTATAAACAAACATTCCGTCCATTGCTTCTATGCCCTTTCCTTGGCTGTCTACAACTTTGGCAAAGTCGGCAAACATAATAATACCACCAATAATGGCAAAATATATAATAGAACCTAGCAAAAACCAAACTTTTTTATCAATTTTTTTCATAATACTACCTACTTATTTTTATTAGCCGCATAATGTCGCACGCCGTCAAGTACATATCGTTTTTTGCGCGTTTTTTTAGTTCGGAGTAGGGCAAAGCCACTCTGTTTATAGAAAAGACCGCCGAAACGCCTTTTTCGTAAGCTCCTTCCGCTCCCTGCCCAATATCACCAACAATGGCAAGTAGGGGTACATTTTTTGCACTCGTTCTTTTGGCTATGCCAATTACCACCTTGCCACTAAGAGACTGCCCGTCAATTTTGCCTTCTCCACTTATTACTAGGTCAGTAGTATGCAAAAGCTTATCAAACTTCACTGTATCGAGTATTACTTCAATACCCATAGCTATTTCACTGTCCAAAAAGCATTTAGCGGCAAATCCTATACCACCGGCAGCACCTGCTCCAGCAAAGTTTGGTTCTATTCCATAGTTTTTTCTGCAAAAAGTGGCAAAATCTATCACATTCTGTTCCAGTAGTTCCATCATTTGGTCGTCCGCGCCCTTTTGCCTAGAATAAATCCTCGCCGCGCCCGTTTCGCCATAAAGTGGGTTGTCAATGTCACACATGGCAACAATTTCTATGCCTTTAATTTTTTCCAATAGCTTTGTTGTGTCCATTTTGGCAATGCTTGATAGCGTGCCACCGACAGGCACGAACTCCCCTTCTCTATTAAAAAACTTTGCGCCAAGAGCGGCAAGCATACCTGCTCCGCAGTCGTTTGTACTACTTCCACCAAGTGCTAGTATTATTTTTTTCGCACCGTTGTCTATTGCGTAGCTGATAAGTTCGCCCACTCCGTAAGTGGTGGTTTTGGCTGGGTTCCTTTCTTCCGCTAAATTAAGCCCTGCGCAAACCGCCATTTCTATAACGGCAGTTTTGTCGTCAATTTTGCCATAATATCCTTCAATTTTTTGTCCGTTCGGTCCACAAACGCTTAAATACTTCTTTTCTCCGCCCAATGCCTGCAAAAAGCAGTCCACGCTACCTTCGCCACCGTCCGCAACGGGGATTTTCTTAACATTCATCTGCGGACAAATGTCCTTTATTGCCCTTTCTATAATGTCGCAAGCTTCTATACTTGTCATAGTTCCCTTAAAACTATCTGGCATAATTAAAATATTATTCATAACCTGCTCCTTTTTTAAGCTAAACTCTACTTAATCGCGGTTTTGTACCATTATTTCGGTGGTTGCGGGGCAATTTTTACTCTCAAAATGTTCCACGTGGAACATTTCAAAAATTTTGAGTAAGCAATTTAAGTGCGTTATTTCCTAGTATATCCGCCTTTTCTTCGCTAGTCAGCGGAAGACTTTTTAATATGCTAATTTCGTTTTTCGCACTGCTCCAAGGCGAATCTGAGCCAAAAAGCACTCTTTTTGCACCATGTGCCTTTACTATTCTACAAAATGTATCCAGTGGGAAATGTTCAAACCCCATTGATGTGTCCAAATAGACTTTCTTCCCTACAAGATACCTTTCTACATCATCCCATTGCGCGTGTCCGCCAAGGTGGGCAATAATAATCTCTCCCCCTTTCATTTCGTCTAGCACATGCGCAAATCTTTTTGGGTTGCTTTTGAATGGTGGCTTAACCGCTGGGTCGTATCCACCGTGGAAAAGTAATATAAGTCCCTTGTTTAGTGCATAATCGTAAATGGGGAGCATTTTGTCATCATCAACAATAAAGTTCTGATACTCACTATGGAACTTTAATCCCTTTAGCCCAAGTTCCACCACATAATCAATTTCTTGCTTATAATTTCCACTTGGATAAATTCCGCCAAAGGATATAATTCTTTCCCCGCTAATTTCTTTCGCCCAATTATTGATATTTAGGAATTGTGTTGGCTTTGTTATAACTGGTTGTACAACAGATACATCAATTCCCCACTCATCCATATTCTTTAGTAGTTTTGCCTTTGTCATATCTGCCACAGGGCTATATTTGTAGCCGCTATTTTTCTCTAACACACTCAGCGCCTTAGGCGCAAGCTCGTCTGGAAAAATATGTGTATGTATGTCTATTACCATTTGCTAAAATCCTTTATTTTTTTGTAATCAGTTTACTTTTTCCACGTGAAACATTTTTCTGTACCAAGAGTTTTTGTTCCACGATAAACATTTTGAAACTGCCTTTTTGTCATATCCCAAATTATACAGCAACTCAAAACAAAATGCAATTCTCTTATCCTCGTTTTGATGTTAATAAAATACAAAAAAAGACCCGCATATTTGCGGGTTTTAGCTACTTTTTCGTTTTTCTGGAATATACATATATAACTAATCCCCCCACTAGAGCAAGCACACAACTAAATATTATTGCAATAAAAAAGCCAGTTTTGTTGTAATATAAGGGGATATAAGCGAAATTCATACCAAAGAATGCCGCAATAATGGCAGGTATTGACAGCACTATGGTTATAATTGCCAGTACTTTCATTACCACATTTAGGTTGTTGGAAATAACTGATGCAAAAGTTTCTGTCATTGCCGAAAGAATGTTACGATAAATCGAGCACATTTCTAGTGCTTGGCTGTTCTCGATAAGCACATCTTCCATTAGCTCCAAATCGTCTTCGTGCTTTTTGTATTCTGGCAGTCTTGACAGCTTCATAAGCACATTTCTGTTCGCGTTAAGTGATGTGGAAAAGTAAACTAGCGTCTTATTCAGCTCCATTAGTTCAAAAAGTTCTTTGTTCTTTTGGGACGCGTGAAGCAACCTTTCTATCTTTTTTGTTTGCGCGTCAATTTTTTTCAAATTCGTGATGTAGCTAGATGACAAACGGAAAAGAAGGAGTAGAGCCAGCCTTATATGCTTGTGGGGCTCTATTTTTTTCATAGTCTGTAAAGCGGTGTCAATAAGTGTTGTTTTTTCGGAACAGAGCGTAATAAAATAATCGGTATTATAAACAATAAAGAAAGGAACAGTTGTATAGTATTCCTTTCCGCTTGCGCTAATTTCTATGCATGGTGTGTCTAGTATTAGCAGCGTACCTGTCTCGTCAAGCTCACAACGCGCACTCTCTTCTTCGTCAAGAGCAGGCAACAACAAATCTATGTCTATACCCGTTTTTTGCGCAACTTTGGTAAGTTCTTCTTGATTGGGGTCAACTAAGTTCATCCAGCTTTTTGGCTCAAATCTTTGTATAATGTCAAACTGGTCGGTATTTACTATTAGTTTTTTGTCTACTTCTTTGTACAAAGTAATCATATCTACCTCCCATCGCAATTATAATAAAATTTTACTATAAAAACTCCAGTAAGTCAAGATTTTTGTTTATCGCTTTTACTCTAAGTTGGTATCTAGATTCTGCTCGCCGAAATATAATAACTCCACCTTGTACTGCTGATTGCTTCAATACATGCGTAATCTGATGCTGTATGTAGTATTAAATTGTCCCCTAGATATAAGGCAACATGCCCTACTCGCTCCACGCCCGTTAAATTCCGCCTGGAAGAGTTCGTAAAAAAGAGCAAATCTCCCCTTTGTATATCGCTTTTTGCCACTTTTTGACCCTGCGACACTTGTTCACGGGTGGTTAATCCCAGCAGTGTGCCATCTACCTTAAAAAACATATATTGCATAAGTGCCGAACAGTCAA
>CAYJBW010000051.1:0-9427 GCA_964368255.1 uncultured Christensenella sp. | reverse complement strand
GTATACCTTACATCTTCTTTATATACAAAAGCGGGCAAAAATGCTACTGCCTTGTTATACACTGCGCTTGTAAGTGTTGCGGTAAAATTACTTTCATTATAGCTATAAGTTGCCGAAGTAAACCTACAAGGATTGGGATAAATGCTATCATATAATGCACTGTTTATTATGTCTTCAGACAAATTATTGTAAGATGTTTCATCAATAAATATCTTAACTTCGTCACTTAAAGCTTGCTCACTTAAGATGCTAAGCATATTTTCTATGTTGCTCTGGCTATGCATTATTAGCATGCGCAAGTTAGTGCAAGAAGCAAAGCTATTATCGGCAAAAGTTATTGCTTCCTTGGATACATTGACCGCAACTACACTTTCTACATTGGTTAAATAATAGTCTACAGCTTTATCTACTATAGTTATTTCGCTAATAACACTGCAGCCGTCAAAGGCATAGCTACCTATCGATGCTATATTTTCCGCCTTTATACCACGCAATAAGAAGCAGTTTTGGAAGGCACGCTCTCCGATGCTTATAAGCGAAGAAAAGCTAATATTTTGTAATTGCATTTTTTCGCAGTTAGTAAAAGCATAATCGCCAATAGTAGCGATGTTCTGCGGAATGCCCATATTAAGTAGGTTCTTTGCGTTAAAGAATGTATAATCTCCTATTGATGTAACGCTAAGTGGTATATTTGCCTTGCTAAGCAGTTCACAATTTTGGAACACACCTTCAAGTGATGTATTACTAACGCTCGGCGGGAAAGTAACTTCCAGTAGTGATACATTGCCACTAAATAAATACTTACCTACAGTGCTTACCCTAGGCGAGCCAATAAAGTTAAATGAGTTAAGCGAAGTGCAATTACTAAAGGCATAATCGCCAATCTCTGTCACTGTTTCTGGAATATTAACTCTCTTAAAGTTAGCATTGTTGCAACCGTCAAAGGCATAATCACCTATACTAGTTACATTGCTTAGCTCCAAAATTTGTATGTTTGTGCAGTTTTGGAACTGCTTATCTATTATTTCTCCGCCAAGAACTTCTATCCTTGACAAATTAACAGGTATGCTTTCAAACAGTAGCTTTAGAGCAATACCTTTATAAAGTTTGAGAACGCTCAAATTATTATTGCCACTTAGCATATTTTTTACCAGGCATTCTTCGTCCAAATATGTCTGTTCGTCTTCATAAAGAAGTACAGAACTAACTAAATCAAAACTACGCAAATCACAATTTTTGAAGCAATAACTAGCAATGTTCGTTAATCGGCTATTTAATACAACACTCCGCAAACTTGTGTTACCGCTAAATGCACCTATACCTAAAGTGCTTAGCTGACTAGGAAACACTATGCTAAAAGTTGTGTCAAATGTAGTAATACCACTAAACGCATAATCTTGTATGACAAGCTCACTCCCTGCCTTTTCTGTAAAATATAATGTTTGAAGTTTGGTACCTAAAAATGCTTCTTTTTCCACTAATGTGACATTTCTACCCACAGTAAGCGACTTAAGTCCCGTTCCGCTAAATGCTTTTTCTCTTATATATTGCAGTAAGGAACTTTCTCCGAAAGTAATTTCTTGTAAGTTAGTGCAATTAGCGAACACCCCTTCATTTGTTTGCGCCGCTTCGTCAATATACCTTGTCACGCCTATTTCTATCATACTTGACGGGAAATTTACCTTTTTTAGGGCGGTGTTATCCTTGAACGCGCCATCCATTATTGCGCTATACCCTTCCCCTATTGTTATTTCTTCTAGCCTAACAAAGTTATTAAATATACCATCTTTTATATGGTTAATACCGTTTTGTACTATGCTAAGTTTTGTCCAAGTTATCGGTAAATAATATTCACCGCGATTATAGCTTCCTATATAATTTACTTTGCCGAACAAACTGGGGATATTCACATTCCCTGGCACTTTAAGGCTGACAAATGCTCTACAACCCGACAAAATGCTCTCGCCGATATTAGTTGCGGGGGAAATTTCTAAGTGCTCCAAATTGGCGCAGTTGGCAAAGGCAAACTCACCGATGTTAAGAATGTTGCTACCAAGTACTATGGATTTTATTTTGGTTTGACTATCAAAGGCATACGCTTCAATGGTGTCCATGCCCACAAAGTCACTGGCAACCAGGGTGTCTATTGACGATTGGTCGGACATGCCAATTACTATTCTGCCCAGACTTACTATGCCTGAGGATAGCCTAAACCACTCCGTATCCCGAAATGCATGTCTACCTACGCTCTTTAGGGCGCTATTGCTTGCAATGCTGACAACGGAAAGTTTTGCTAGATCAAAAAATGCTTCTTCGCCTATTGATTCTAGCGTTCTTGGTAAACTAACAAATGCTAAATCGTCCCTTTTTAGGAATGCTTTTTCTTCTATTTTTATCAGTCCAACGGGCAGGTTTAGCGTCATATCGCCATTTGATTGCAAGTTACTATCAATATAAAAGGCGCGCGACTTAATAACCTTTAATGTGCCTGTAAAAGTAATGTTTTTTATAGTGTAACAATTATATAAAGCATAAGATATTAGCGTTTCGTCCCCAACACCTAGCTTGCTCCCCACAATATGGACATTCCTAAGGGATAGTGGCACAAAATATTTTTGTAGATTATCAAGGTCGGTCACTTCATAAAATCTTTGAGCATCGTCTGTACTTGTGCCAAAAAGTTTGTAAAGGTTATTTGTGCTGAGCATTGTAACTGTATTAAGACTGCGACAGTTGTTAAAAGCTCCGTCTGCAATGTTTTGCAAATTTGGCGCGCTTATCTCTACAAGTTTGGTACAATCTTTGAACGCGTCAGTGCCTATTTCTTTTAACTTAGCAATATTAACAAAGCTAAACTCCGCATTGACTGCCCCAGAAAATGCACTACTTTCTATTATTTCTAAGGTGGATGGTAGCTTTATATGCTCTATATTTTCGCACAAAGAAAAGGTTTCTTCTTTGATAACAGTTACCTTTGTCTTTTCTAAATCAATCAAAGTCTTTAGGTTATTGCATCCGGAAAATGCGCTTTTACCAATAATTGTGGTGTCTTCCGAAAACTTAAAACTACTTAGAGCCGTTGCCCCTAAGAAAGCATTTTCACCAATTTCTATGATGTTGTTTGCGTCAAAGTATGTAATAATTTGGTCTGTATTATCTGCGTCAGAAAAAAGAACTTCCGTTAAATTAACACAGTTTTGGAAACTTCCTGCGCCTATTTTGGTTATTGTGCTAGGAAGTGTAATTTTTGTAAAAGTGGCATTTAAGAATGCGTTGTCAGCAATTTCTGTAATAATCGTGTCACCGTTTTTGTAGGGAATAACAATTTCTTCTTCGCTCCCCTCATAGCCTGTTACTTTATTGCCGACAAAGGTAAACCCATTTGAACTTCTTGTGTCTACCCACCTGGCATACAAAATTTGATTGCTGGCAAAGTTAGTTGGAAGAGTTACCTTTTGTTGGAACTTCTCATCCAAATACCAACCAAGGAAGTCATTTCCCCTTATTTCGCCCTGAGAAAGGTCTGTATTTACTACGGCAACTTCCCCTTCTTCCAAATCAAAATCAAAGTCAATAGTTGTTTCTCTGGCTATGTTTTTTAATTGCAAGCTAATGAAGTACTTAGCATATAGGTTGGTGCCAAGCTTTAACTCGCTATACTTTGGCTCGGTATACTTTGGGATAGTGTCATTTGATTTTAGCATCCACTTACCAGTGTAATTCTTATTGCCATAGCTAGGCACATCGGGTATGTCCGTTAGTCCACCACCATTATTTAGGTATCTTGTTGTATATAATTCGCTATCTTCTAAAAAGAAGTTTACAGCATATTGTTTGGCAGTGTAAATAGCCCTTACCGTAATATTTTGTCTAATAGTGGTAAAGTTAGTAATGTTCCATACCCCTTCATAGCCAATCTTCTCCGGCACTTCAGGAATAACAGAAAGAGCGCTTCTCTTATTGACACTAACACTACTTACCACCTTCCCGTCCGCTTCAAAGGTAATGGTGTAGCTGTCACTTTCGTATATAGCATCCACTCGCAAATCTTCAGTTATCTCGTCAAAATTTTCTACACTCCACACACCATTCATCCCATCTTTAGTTGGAACTTCGGGTATTTCGTCCAAAAATCCGTCTTTGTCAACAAAATAAGAAGCAAGTTCTACGCCGTCCACAAAAAAGGATACTTTCACATAGTCTTTGCTACAAGCTGTAAAAACTAGCCCCAAACAAAGTACGATTAAAAGTAAAACAAATACCCTTTTTGCTTTCATTATGCTGCTTTCTCCCGTTATATATAAGTATAATAATTATACTGTATAATGAGCATAATTGCAAGAATATTTTGTTTTGCAAAAACCTAAAAATAATACAAAACATTTAATACTATTTTAATGTTTGCGTTGCATAATGGTGTTAGAAAGCAAACGGAAACTAAGTTTACTTACAAATAACATTGTTCATTTTGTTCCTCATAATATAAAGAAAGCCACGGCTGCTCGTGGCTTTCCTCCTTTCAAAAAACTATTTCATTAGCAATAAAATATACTTTTACAAACAAATTCTTGACTAAAATATGTTGCTGTGATAATATAATTGTATTATTTCTTTGTCAAAAGGGAGTAGTTCACAAATGCAATGCCAACAAACCCGAAGTTATCTTCTGGCAATGCAACCAAAACTTGGTAAACGAGACTTTTGATGTAAAAACTGCCAATTTTTACATCAAAAGTCTTTTTTTATATAACATATTAACAAGGAGAATTTTTTGAAAATGGATTGTTATAGCAAAAATCTAAATGAAGTTGTTGCTTCCTTTAACACCACAGAAAATGGGCTGTCTAAACAAGAAGCAAGTAAGCGACTGCTGGAAAACGGCAAAAATGAACTGGCGCATGGTAAGAAAAAAACTATGCTCGCCCGTTTCTTTGCCCAGTTTAAGGATGTTATGATTATTGTCCTTATCGCAGCGGCTGTTGTTTCGGCAATTATTACTATTGTGCAAGGGCAGTACGGCGACCTTATTGACAGCGCTATTATTATGTTTATCGTAATAGTCAACGCAATAATTGGTGTTGCCCAAGAAAGCAAGGCAGAAGCGGCCCTTGAAGCGCTAAAGAATATGAACAAACCCTTTAGCAAGGTACTTCGTGACGGCGAACTAATGACCGTAAAAAGTGAAGAGCTTGTTGTGGGAGATATTGTTGCGCTAGAAGCTGGCGACATTGTTCCTGCAGACCTTAGGCTTATTTCTTCTGCTTCGCTAAAAATCGAAGAAGCCGCGCTTACAGGAGAATCAGTACCCGCAGAAAAGGATTATCATAGTATTATTGCAGAAAACGCTCCCCTTGGTGACCGTAGTAATATGGCATATAGTAGCGGTATTGTTTCTTACGGCAGGGGTCGTGGCGTTGTTGTTGGCACTGGTATGAACACCGAAGTGGGCAAAATTGCAAAAATGCTATCTGAAGGCGACACCCAAACTACACCCTTGCAAAGACAGCTTGGCAAAACGGCAAAGGTGCTTAGCCTAATTGTGCTAGTAATTGCAGCGATTATTTTTGCCGCATCGCTTATAAGAAAAACTCCTATTATGGAAAGCTTTATGACAGCGGTAGCAATTGCCGTTGCCGCAATTCCCGAAGGACTACCGGCAGTTGTTACTATCGTGCTTGCACTAGGCGTACAACGCATGAGCAAGCGTAACGCAATAATAAGGAACCTTCCTGCTGTAGAAACACTCGGCTGTTGCGAAATTATTTGCAGTGACAAAACTGGCACGCTTACCCTTAATCAAATGACGGTAAAAGAAGTCTATACTCTTTCTGGCGGTAGTGTAAAAGAAGAAAACTATGACGAAAATAATGATAGAGCGCTAATAACACGCGCTATGACACTTTGTAATGATACACAAGAATCGGGCGACATATTGCTTGGCGACCCCACCGAAACAGCTCTTGTGCATTTTGCCAAAAAGAAAGGCATTGTTTTTGGCGAACTAAAAAACAAATGGGAGCGCATACAAGAAATACCCTTTGACAGCACAAGAAAACTTATGAGTACCGTAAACAAAAACGGTAATGAGATTGTTGCACACATAAAGGGCGCGACTGACCTAATGCTAAATAAATGCAAATATATCATGGATAATGGCACGATTAGGAATATAACGGAAAGTGACATAGATGCTATCAAAGACGCTAACACAGCAATGGCAAAGAAAGCACTTAGAGTGCTAGGCGTTGCAGTCAAGTATGACGATGTAAATAACATAAAAATACTAGAACAAGATATGGTTTTCGTTGGGCTAGTCGGTATGATTGACCCGCCCCGCCCCGAAGTAAAGGAAGCGGTTAGAGTTTGTATAAAGGCAGGTATGCGCCCTATTATGATTACTGGCGACCATATTGATACCGCTTCTGCAATAGCTAGAGAAATAGGCATACTAAAGGCTGGCGGTAAGGTTATGCTAGGAGCAGAAATCGACAAACTAAGTGACGAAGAGTTCTCACAAATGATAATGGAATATAGTGTGTTTGCCCGTGTTAGCCCAGAAAATAAGGTGCGTATTGTCAAAGCCTTCCGCGCCAAAGACTTCGTTGTGGCAATGACTGGTGACGGTGTTAATGACGCTCCGTCTATAAAGGAAGCGGACATTGGCATTGGCATGGGAATTACTGGTACCGATGTATCCAAAGGCGCAGCTGATATGATACTAACTGACGACAATTTTGCCACCATTATTGGCGCAGTGGAAGAAGGACGCAAAATTTTTACCAACATAAAGAAAGCATTACAGTTCTTACTATCCGCTAACATTGCCGAAGTGCTTTGCTTATTTATCGCAACAATCTTCTTAGGAACAAGGTTCTTAACGCCCGTTATGATATTGTGGGTGAACTTAGTTACCGACAGTTTGCCAGCTCTTTCCCTTGGTATGGAAGAAGCGGACAACGATGTTATGGATTATCCCCCCAGAAAGTCCAAATCCAGCCTTTTCCAAGGCAAAATGGGCAAAGATATCCTTGTGCAAGGTTTAATGCAAACAGCCCTTGTTATGCTAAGTTTCTGCATAGGTAACTATGTACTTGCTGACGGCGTAAACAACCACAGCGTGGCTATGACAATGGCATTTATAAGTTTGTGTATGATTCAGCTCTTCCATAGCTTCAACTTAAAATCGCAAAACAAGTCGATATTTAATAAGAAATTATTCAATAACAAGTGGTTAAATCTTTCCTTTGTTATTGGACTTGCGCTGACGCTATTTGTTTCATTAGTGCCTGCTATGCAAAAAATATTCGACACCGCTACCCTATCTTGGTATGAGTGGCTAATTAGCCTAGGTAGCGCAATACTCATCATTCCTATGGTAGAAATACAAAAGGTTGTTGACAAACTTATAAACAAATCTAAAGACAAAAAATTAGCAAACGAAAGCGCAAAGTAACATACAGTTTATAAAAATTTGGGGACTTCCTTTGAAGTCCCCTTTTTTATGCACAAATTGTACTGCTTTGCTTACAATAATTTATATTTTTTCCCATAACCACGGGCTAATAATATGGTCTGATAATATTGTATATTTGCGCTCTAAAAATAAATGCGGGGACATTTGGGGGACATCGTTAACTATTCCATATAAAAAGCGTATCGCACAAAATGTACAATACGCTAAAAAGTGATTAAAAAGTTAAGAAACCAGCCTTATTTAGCCATTTCTACAGCAACTGCTACAGCAACTGTTGCGCCAACCATTGGGTTATTTCCCATACCAATCAAGCCCATCATTTCTACATGTGCAGGAACGGAAGAACTGCCAGCAAACTGTGCGTCACTGTGCATACGACCCATTGTGTCTGTCATGCCGTAAGATGCTGGACCTGCGCCCATGTTGTCAGGATGAAGCGTTCTGCCTGTACCGCCACCGCTTGCCACGGAAAAATATGTTTTGCCGTTCTCGCTCGCCCACTTTTTGTAGGTGCCTGATACTGGGTGTTGGAAGCGTGTAGGATTGGTGCTGTTGCCTGTTATGCCTACATCTGCGCCTTCGTTAATCATAATTGCTACGCCTTCGTTAACATCGTCTGCGCCAAAGCAACGAACCTTAGCTCTCTCGCCCGTGCTGAATGCCTTTTCTTTAACAATTGTTAGCTTTTCGCAGCATTGGTCATATTCTGTTTGTACATAGGTAAAACCATTGATACGAGCAATAATATAAGCAGCATCTTTGCCAAGGCCGTTAAGGATAACGCGGAGTGGATCCTTTCTTACTCTGTTTGCGCTTCTAGCAATACCAATTGCGCCTTCTGCTGCTGCAAAAGACTCGTGACCTGCTACGAAAGCAAAGCACTTTGTTTCTTCTCTAAGAAGTTTTGCCGCTAAATTGCCGTGTCCAAGACCAACTTTTCTTATTTCTGCAACGCTACCAGGTACGCAAAACGCTTGCAAGCCAAGTCCAATAGCTTCAGCCGCGTCTGATGCCTTTTTGCAACCTTTCTTAATTGCAATAGCGCAACCAACGGTATAAGCCCAAACTGCGTTCTCAAAACAAATTGGCTGAATGCCCCTAACTAACTTATCAACATCTATGCCTTTGTCGTCACAAATCTTCTTTGCTTCTTCCAAACTGGCGATATTATTAACTTTAAGTTCCTGTTCTATCTTGTCCTTTCTTCTACTGTATCCTTCAAAAGTTATCATATTCTACCTCCTACTCTACTCTGGGGTTAATCTTCTTGACAGCTTCGTTGAATCTGCCATAGGAACCTATAGACTTGTTAAATGCCTCTGTGGGGTCAACACCTTTGACATTTATCATTTCTAACATTTGACCAAGCCTAACGAACTCATAACCAATAATTTCGTCATCGGCATCTAGTCCAATGCGTGTAACATAACCTTCTGCCATTTCCAAATAGCGTACTCCCTTGTCAAGAGTGGAATACATTGTGCCAATTTGGCTTCTTAGTCCCTTGCCCAAATCTTCTAGTCCTGCGCCAATTAGCAGTCCATCTTCGCTAAAAGCTGATTGTGTTCTGCCATAAACTATTTGTAAGAATAGTTCTCTCATGGCTGTGTTTATTGCGTCACAAACCAGGTCAGTATTGAGTGCTTCCAGTATGGTCTTGCCTGGCAGAATTTCTGCCGCCATAGCTGCTGAGTGAGTCATACCAGTACAGCCGAGTGTTTCTACAAGAGCTTCCTGAATGATACCTTCCTTTACATTAAGGGTAAGTTTGCATGCGCCTTGTTGGGGAGCGCACCAGCCTACACCGTGTGTAAGTCCGCTGATGTCACTAACTTCCTTTGATTTTACCCATCTGCCCTCTTCGGGTATGGGAGACGGCCCGTGGTTAGGTCCTTTTTTAACACAAACCATTTTTTCTACTTCATGAGTAAATTGCACTATATATATCCTCCA
>CAYJBW010000050.1:0-9711 GCA_964368255.1 uncultured Christensenella sp. | reverse complement strand
ATATTATTTCTTCTTACTTTTTTCATTTTTTTATTTGTTCTTGTTTTTATTTCTTGTTTTGATACTACTTGGACAGTGACTACAACTTTGACAGTCACCGCAACAAGAAGAACCACTCCCCTTTTTCTTTCTTATTATAGCCCCTACTATAGTGCCAACTACTATTAGTGCAGAAACTATTATTATAATGATTTCTACCACTCCCATATTATACCCCCTTTTTGCCTGTGCAAGGACAGCTACTTCTTTTGTTCAAGTGGACAATGCCCACAACTACTAGTGCTGCTATAACTGCGAAAATAAAGATTGTCCACCACCAAGACCCTACAAGATAGATTATTGAGCCAGTAATGTACGATGCTACCACCCAAAACAGTATTGTATAGTTAAACTTCTTTTTTGTAGATAACTCTGCCTTTGCCGTTGCTACAGCAGCAAAACAAGGTATTGTAGTCATATTAAATGCAATAAAGGCAATTAACGCAGGAATAGTAATACCCGTTGCCGTTATCATTTGCGTTACGGAGTCTATCCCACCAAGGGCATTATCTGCTACAAAGCCCGTTGCTATTGTTGCGGCAATTGTACCGAATGTTGCAATAACATTTTCTTTGGCGACAAGTCCAGTTATTGCTGCCACGACGAACACCCAACCAAAATCTTTTAGTTGCAAGCCAAAACCAAGTGGAGTAAATAGTGGTTGGATAAGCTTGCCAATACCTGCTAGTATGCTGCTATTTATCTCTGCATCGGGCAAAAACTTCCAATCAAAGCTAAAGTGACTTATTACCCAAATAATTATTGTTGACGCTAGTATTATTGTGAATGCCTTCTTAATAAAATGTTTGGCTTTGTCCCAAAGGTGCAACATTAGGTTCCGTAGTTGTGGCGCGTGGTATGCTGGTAGCTCCATAATAAATGGCGGCACATCGCCTTTCATTGTGGTACTTCTCATAAGTACTACAGAAATAATAGCTACTGCTATGCCTAGGACATACATACTGTAAGTGATTATGTCCGCATTCCCTACTCCAAACTGCATAACTATTCCACCTGCTATAGCTGTCAAAATAGGTAACTTTGCTCCGCAACTAAAGAAAGGAATTACTCTTATAGTCGCCGTTCTTTCGTTTTCATCAGCTAAAGTTCGTGTATTTATCATAGCAGGAATGGAACAGCCAAAACCCATTATCATCGGCATAAATGCTCTACCAGACAATCCGAATTTACGGAAAACTCTGTCTAGTATAAAGGCAATACGCGCCATGTAACCACTGTCTTCTAGTATCGAGAAGAAAAGGAACAGTAATAAAATTTGTGGCAAGAATGACATTATTGCGAACAAACCGCCCAAAACTCCGTCACTAACCAGCCCAATTGCCCACTCTGCTCTGCCACCCATTGCATTAGCTACTACATCAATTAGCCCTGCCATGCAAGTATCAAAGAAAGAAAACAATATTACCCCCGGAGAGTTTATCGCTCCGCTCCCGAATACCCCCTCAAAAAAGGTGCCTTCTAAGGATACAAAGTTATTTGGTATTATCCCCATTGCGCCAAGATAAAGAAAATCTTCGCTAAAAGTTAGGTGAAATATTGCGAACAAAATAACTAAAAATATGGGTATCCCCCAAAGTTTGTGGGTAAGAACTTTGTCAATTTTGTCCGAGCGCGTGAGCGCATAGGCATCCTTTTTTATTTTAGTTACTGCCTTAGAAAAGTTCTCTGCTATGTATCTGTATCTATTATCTGCAACAACCGCTTCAAAGTCATTGCCAAAAACATCGTCACAAAATGTTTTTTTGTACTCATCTACAAGATTGACTAGTTCTTTATGAGCCTGTACTTCTAGTTCGTCCATCTCCACAAGTTTTATGGCGTGAAACAATGGATTTTCCACTTTTTTTAGGGTAGAAAGCGCAACTCTTACATCGTTTATTAGGTGAGAAAGCGCAGAATTTCTCAAAACGGTGGTTCCTTCTCTTTTTACTTTGCTTGCTTGGTATGCTCTACTCATTAGGTTTTCTATTCCGCTACCCTTTAGGGCAGATATTTCCACAACAGGTACGCCCACTGCTTCTTCTAGCTTAGCTCCATCAATTTTTGCCCCACTCTTTTTTACTTCATCCATCATATTAAGAGCAATTACCATTGGCACATCAATTTCCATAATTTGCGTGCTAAGATATAGGTTCCTTTCTAAATTAGTTGCATCAACTATATTTATCACACAGTCGGGCTTTTCGTTAAGAATAAAGTTCCTAGTGATAATTTCTTCGGGGGTGTATGGCGAAAGACTATAAATACCGGGCAAGTCCACTATAGAAATAGGCTCTGCGAACTTTTTGTAGGTGCCTTCCTTTTTGTCTACAGTAACCCCTGGCCAGTTGCCAACATGAGCTGTTGCGCCCGTTAAACTATTAAATAAAGTGGTTTTTCCGCTATTAGGATTGCCAGCCAGTGCGAATTTTAACATTATTGCACCTCCATTGTTATGTAGGCAGCTTCCGCCTTCCTAAGGGTAAGTTCGTACCCCCTTATAGTGATTTCTATCGGGTCGCCAAGGGGTGCTCTTTTGCGCATTATTATTTCTGCCCCAGGAGTAACTCCCATATCAAAAAGCCGTCTTCTTATTTTGCCTTCGCCACCTACAGTTTTTATAATTCCCCTTTCTCCAATGACAAAGTTTTCTAAACTTTTTAACATAATCTCCCCCTTTATGCTACTAGTATTTTTTTGGAAATATCGTTATCTAGCGCTATCCGACCTTCTTTTACTATGCAAATCACATTACCACTATTGTGGGCAATGATTTTTATCATAGAATTCAGAGTTATACCCAAGTTCTCTAGGTGTCTTTTGATTTTTTCGTCCGTAAGTATCCTTACTATCTTGAGTTCTGTATTTACTGGTGCGATTGCTAATGGCATAATAACCCCTTTGTGATGTAGTTTGTTAAATGTTTCTTACTTTGTTAGATTACTCTAACATTATATTATTAGCTTATTTTTTTGTCAACTAATTTTAATCACTTTTTACATTTTTTCTAGGAAAATTTATAAAAATAACCTTACTTCTGTAGCATTTCCTTATAATGCAGTATTGACATTTTGCCTGCAAAAAAATATAATAGAAAAAAGCGGATAAGGAGCAAATTATGGATACTGTTATTATTTTTGACACAAAAACTGGCGCAAGCCAAATTAGCGCAAATATGCTAGCGAAGAAACTGGGCGCAGAATTAGTGGATTTGCGAGTGGCAACTCCCGATATAAGTAAGTATGAACTCATTGTTATTGGCGGTGGAATATATGGTGGCAGATTTTCTGGTCGCTTGCGTAAATTCCTTAAAAAGAACACCACTAATCTTGCTAATAAAAAGCTAGCTTTCTTTGTTTGTTGCGCCGGTGAAGATGACTATGCAAAGCAACTCCCCTTGAGCATTCCTAATTCACTTCTTGATGTTGCTCTTACTGTAGAATGTTTTGGTTATTGCGTAAATGTAGACTTAGCTCAAGGTTTTTTTACTAAAAGCATAGCAAAAATTATGCAAAAAGCATTTTTAAGCGAAGGAAAGTCCCTTAACGGTATAAAGGAAGACAAAATTGAACAGTTTGTAGAAAAGCTAAAATCAATATAACGCTTTTTTTACACACCTACAAAGTTTTTTCTACCACACTCTTATTCAAAAAAAGACTCCTAATAAAGGAGTCTTTTATGTTAACACAATAATTTTAATAACCTTTAGAAAAGGTCTTTTTCTATTTTTGCTAATGCTGCTAAATCTTCTTCGTTATACTCTTCGTTGTGGCTACGCTTGTCAATAAGCGACCTTACCTGCAAAGTAACTTTGTTGTTAAGTTTTAGCTTGCTCATAAATATGAAAGCTAGGCTCATAAAGACAACAACGGTAATCATTATCATTAGCTTGATGCCAAGAATGGTACCTTCTGACTGTGGGAAGTCAAGATAATTGATTTTGCCTGTGTTAATGTCGGCTACTGGCTTATTAAAGTTGATAAGTTCTAGTACCAAACCAGAAATAAATATCGCTATAGCAGAACTGCATTTTTTGGTAAAGGTCATAACACCGCTAAAACTTCCTGTCGGTCTATCATTTAGCTGTAGTTGCGCCACATCCACTACATCGGGGAAAATTATCCACGGGAGCATTTGGCTACCGCCCATACCTAGACCAATCATTATGCAAAAAACAAAGAGTATCCACTTGTTGGCAATAGGTACCATAGTAAGTAAAATAATACCTAAAACATAAAGCGGTATCCCCACACGGAAAAGTAATGGTTTTTCTACGCCTTTTGACATCAATTTGTAGTAAATTGGTAGTGTAAGTCCAGTACAAACCATAATAATTGCTAGTATTGGGGTACCACCTACATCTGCGCCTATTGCGTAGTTAGCGAAATAAACTATGTTGGTAGAAAGTAAGTCCATACACACATAAGCGCATAAATAACCAACTAGCAAATAGCGGAAGGCTCTAATCTTAAATGGTAGTAAAAATGTTTTTAGTGTGAAAGTAGACTTTACTTCGGGTAACACAACTCTTTCTTTGGTAAAAAGACCGGTAAGAATTAGTGGTACTGTATAAAGTGTGCCAAATCCAAGCACAACAATTAGATAAATAGTAATAATACTTATTTCGTTGGCAAAGAACTTGTCAAGCAAAAATGTGCCACCCACCGTTGCAATTGCGCCAGATACCATAGAAAACAGCAGTCTGAGGGTGTTTACTTGGGTGGTTTCTCTAGGGCTTTTTGCAAGCTCAGTTGACATACTGGAGTAGCTAACATTTATTACCGTAGATACAGTATTGTATGTCATATACCCAAGCAAGTAAATCGCGAATTTTAGTCCTTGAGAACTCATTGCTTGCAATGGAAGAAACAAAAAGGCAAGAGAAGCAATTACTAGCATACCGCCAAATAATATATACGGACGCCTTCTGCCCCATTTTGAGCGTGTGTTGTCGCTAATAACACCCATAAGCGGGTCAGTAATAGCATCCCAGATACGAGCAATGGCAATAATAACACCAGCTTGAACTGTGCCTACGCCCATGGCTACTAGATAAACAAAATATATTGCTCCAATAAGCGCACCTGCTCCGCCACCGTAAAGGTCGGCAGAAGCAAAAGTTAGTTTTTCTCGTAAGCTAACATCATTTTTCATTGCTTTACTCTCAATATCCGTCATTGCTTGCTCCTTTTGCTAAGTTATGCATTGTTTGTTTAATGCTAATCCTAAGCGCATTTTACTTTTATTTGCCATCAAAAAAAGCCGACGCAAATATGCCGGCTCTGCTTCTTATTTTACTAATCTGTAGTATGTTGAGTTTTTTCTGTGCATATTCCCCTCATATACGAAAGTTTTTTTGCGCCATACTATGCAATTTTAGCATAATGCCTACAAAAAGTCAATATTGACCTTTTGCAAATAGTGACAAAAAACTTGCAAATAGCGACTATTTTTTGCAAAATTTGCCACTTAGACGGCAATGACAAGCAAAATTAGTCCTTATTCCACAACATTTATGCAAAGAGTATATGATACATCACTGAAGCATGATATTATTTTTATATAGCTCTTGCCAATTGCGGTGGCGTAAAAATACTTTTTTGTGCGATGATAGATAATAACTGGATTGTTTTCCCCGTAACCTAATATTTCATAACGATAATCGGGAATGTTGGTCGCTCCTTGCAACGATACACTAGGCATAAAGTTCTGCCAGTCAAGATAATAACTCAAATCGGCTTTCTTAACCGTTACTTCGTTATTAACAACTTCTCTGTCATTAAAAACTATGCTTCCGCCACCAGGAGCCTTTTCACTGCCAAAAATGCTAATAACATTTATTGCGGTAGGTGGCGTTTTTGTAAGCGTTATTGTAGCGTCACTGCCACTTAGCTTATAATGCTTCCTTTGTTGCCCGTCATTGTACCAATAGCCTAAGTACACATCTACGCTGTTATAGTGTGGGTCAAATTGATAGCTTGCGCCGTTATCTACATAGTTAGTAATATTTTTGTCAAAATGCGACTTATAGTCATATTTAGCATAGCGATTGTACTCACCACTATCATAACGGTAAAATGCGGTTATCGTATCGATATTTGGTAAATTAGTATTGTAGTAAACAGGTATATTTTTACTTTCGCCGTTGGTGAAATTGTGCTGCGCGCTAACACTTTTCATAAAGTTATTGGTGCCATCATAGTCACTTACACTTACTATTGCTGTGCCATCTACAAAGCCTGCGCCATAATCAAAAGTAATTCCTGCATAGTTGTTGGCAACGGGTATTTCAAATGTTCTGCTTTCGTTTTTCTTATAACTGCCCTTATCTATGCTATAGTGAAAGGAATAAGACAAAGTGGCATCGCTAATTAGATTAGGAAAGGTGACTTGCATTTCTCTTTTCCCCTTCTCGCCGTCCGTCCAGTTGCAAGAGTATCTTTCGCTATCCTCTTCCAAAATTTTGTCTTCTGAGTATACTTTGGCGGAGAGATAGTACTGCTCGCCTGCCTTGCCAGACTCAACTTTATTCCTTGACTTATTTAGTAGCTGAAAGTCAACCCGGCTAGGAAATCCACCGCTAGATACCTTTACAGTAAAAGTATCGCGCAAAATTAGTCCGCTACTACTTGCATCTACTTCCACCATATAAATGCCTACATTATTTAATGCAAAGGTAGGATAAACTGTGCCGCTTGTAGATTTTTCTACACTACCTACGAATTCTTCTTCAAAATATATAGCAAAACGCGGAGCGCGATTATAATTCGCTTTGAAAGTAATTCTATTAAAATCAATGGCATCAAAAATTATGTACCCCTTTTCTTCGGGTTCATTTTCATTTTTGTATTCGCTGTTAAAATTTAGGGTGCTTATGTCGAAAAAAGGCTCTTGCTTGGGAGTGTCAATATCATTGTCGCTTCCGTTGTCCCTGTTAGTCGGCACACAGCTACACAATAAAAACAATAGGCAGGTAAGCATCAAAAAAAGTGTTGCCTTTTTTTTCATAAAATATGTTATCTCCTTTGTAGCTTAATGATAACACAATATTTAAGAAATAATCAACTTAATCTCTAAGTGATTTTATGTCGGAACCTGAGGGCTCTTGATAGACCTTCAGGTCAAAATAATTGATTGCGGCATAAAGGTGGTCAAATATATCCGCCATTATCCCCTCATAATTTACCCATTTTGTATCGTTGGTAAAAGCGTAAACTTCTAGCGGTATGCCAGTATTTTCGTTTTGTAATTGTCGTACTATTAGTAGCATATCTTGATGAATTTTTGGGTGGCGCTTTAGATACTCTGTTACATAAATGCGAAAGATGCCTAGGTTAGTCATGTGTCTGCCGTTGACAGCTATGGAAGTATCCACACCCCTTTCTGCGTTGTAAGCATCAATTTCTGCTTCCCTAGTGGCAATATATTCCTTAATAAACTCAATTCTTGATAGCCTTTCTAACAGTTGGTCGGAACAAAATGACACACTAGATACATCAATATTTATCGCCCGTTTTATTCTCCTGCCACCAGTTGCGAACATACCGCGCCAATTTTTGAATGAATCGGACACTAAAGCGTATGCAGGAATAGTAACTATAGTTTTGTCCCAATTCCTAACCTTGACAAAGGTAAGTGATATATCGATAACATCGCCGTCTGCGCCATACTTAGGCATTTCTATCCAATCGCCTATTCTAACTAAATCATTAGTAGACATTTGAAAGCCAGCTACAAAGCCTAGTATACTATCTCTGAATATCAACATTGCCACCGCCGACAATGCGCCAAGTCCTGTAAGAATGTATACGGGGCTTTGTCCCAATATCCTTGCAAGCACGATAATAACAGCAATAACTATTATGATTATTTTTACCACCGAAATAAGTCCCTTAATAGGTTTTTGGGCGGCATGTTTATTATTCTTTTCGTAAAAGGAGTTTATAGAACTTAATATAGTATTTATCAAGTCAACGGACATAACTGCTATAATCATAAAGATAATTATGTCGTAAGTCTGTTTTAGTAGCGGAGTAAGGTATGTCAGGCGGTAGAAAATAAAAACAGGCACTAGCCTTAATATTTTTAGGTAAACAGTACTAGTTGACAGTTCCTTGACCCATTTTTTGCTACTTTTTAGATTTATTCTCCTCAGCATAATGGTTAAAATAAATTTTGACAATAAATAAAATCCAACACAAATAGCTATCGCAATAAGCGCATAAATAATTTCTACTAAATAAGATGTCGCACTGTTTGCCATGACTTTTAGTATGTAATAAAAAAAAATGCTTATCCTAAAAGACAAGCATTTCATTTTAATAGGTTTTTTATAATTTTAGTTGGATTCCTTATTTTTTATGGGTTTTAGTAGCGCAATTAGCACTATTGCCACACCTGCTGCGGCGGCGGAAATTATGAAGGCTGGGAACATTAGCTTTATATCCTGCGCGGCAAGATTTTTGTAGTGACCGGCAATAAAGGAAGATACCACTGCGCCCACTCCAAAACCTAACAGTACAAAGCCATAGTTTACCGCCATGTGTTTTTGTCCAAAGTAGTCAGCGGTTAGCGCGGCATAATTGCTCAAGAACCCACCATAAATAAAGCCGATAAGTGCAATTAGTACGAAGATAAAGTATCCGCTAGCAAGGTTTACTAGTAGGGACAAAATTGCTGTGCCACAAAGTAGTATTAGAATTGTTTTTTTCCGTCCTAGTTTATCAGAAATAAATCCCCAAAACAGTCTGCCAAGTGAGTTAAATAAAGATATAATGATTACTCCCGCTACGGCCGCTTCTGCCATGCCTTTGGCTACAGCAATGGGCTTAGCAAAACCTATCATCATAAGACCGCCCATACAAGCAAGTGCAAAAGATATAGTAATAAGGTAATATTGGTGCGTTGTGACAATTTGTTTGGGAGAAAGATTAACTGTAGAAATAGATGGATTTGGCTTGCTTGTCCAACCTTTTGGCGCATAGTCTTTGGGTGGTTCAATAATAAAGATACCGCCAATAGTGCAAACAACAAGGAAGATAAAACCTAGTATCATAAATGACTTTAGTTCTCCACTGCCAGGTACACCTGTAGAAAAAGCCTTAATAAGGGCTTCCACAACTGGGGTAAAAATTACTCCGCCTAAGCCCAGTGAAGCTACAATTATGCCCGTTATTAGTCCCCTTTTGTCAGGGAACCACTTTTGAGAAACAGCTATTGTGGTGGAATAAGTAAGCCCCATGCCAATACCGCCCATCACCCCGTAAGTTGCCCAAAGAAGCCAACCTGCTTTGGCGGTGACAAAGGATGCCAAAATAAAGCCAAGACCTAGTACAATACCGCCAGTAATTACTATACTGCGCACTGATAAGAACTTCCTAAGTAGCCCAGAGAATACTCCGCCTACGGCAAGGAGAGCAAGGAGCAAGGAAAAAGTAAGACTTGCTTTGGCGTTGTCACCCCCAAAAAGTGATGTTGCTATGCCTGATTGAAAAACGCTCCAAATATAGGCGGTGCCTAAGCATAATTGGATTGCTATAGAAGCTATTACTGGAAGCCAACGGTTTTTAATCTCAAATTTCATAAATTTTCCTCGTTTTTTCGTATTTTATATAAAAAATTGGGGAGATAATATCTTCCCAATAATAAAAATATACACTATAGTTATAACGC
>CAYJBW010000049.1:0-9759 GCA_964368255.1 uncultured Christensenella sp. | reverse complement strand
GTGTCACCGCGCCTGACTAGATATGTACTCATCGGCACAACTTTGGGGATGTTTATTGTTTGTCCCACGATGCTGACATTGGGATAAAGAATATCGGGATTTATGCGCAGTAGCTGTTGATAATTAAGTAGGTCAAACCTTTTGGCTATGTTATATAATGTGTCCCCTGGTTTTATTGTGTATTGCTCAACATATTTGTACATATATTTGCTCCTTACGCGAAATATTTTTTGGTATATTTCTTAGTTTATGAAACAAAAAACAGAATTGTGTTTCTTTTTTTGAGTGAATACAATTTGCTGGTTTTTTATGCTCAAAAAGAATATGAAAGTAGAAAAACTAGCAAGATTTTATAAAGGCAGTGATAGAGTGGTATTGCAAACAAAAACATTTTAAGTTAGAATATTATTGTATGGATTTTTTGGTAACTTTTAATAAAATACGGACAACAAATAAAAAGGAGATATATATGCGAGAGGTAAAAAGGCAAATAAAAGGCTATAGGACGCAAGACGGCGCAGGCGTTAGTTTGGTTAGAGTGCTAGGCAACAGCACTGTGCAAGAATTCGACCCCATACTGATGCTAGATTCCTTCGACAGTACCAATCCTTCCGACTATATAGCTGGTTTTCCTATGCATCCGCATAGGGGAATAGAGACCGTAAGTTATATTTATCGTGGCAAAATGACACATAGAGATAGCTTAGGCAATGAAGATACCATTGCTGACGGCGAAGTGCAATGGATGACGGCAGGTTCTGGCATTATGCACGAAGAAAAATTGCCCGCATCGGAAAGGATGCTAGGAGTGCAACTTTGGCTCAATTTGCCGTCAAAAGATAAGATGGTACTGCCTGCTTATCGCGCCATAAAAAATGCAGATATTGAAGAAATTATGCTAGAAAACGGCAAACTAAGATTGCTTGCAGGACAGTACAAGGACAGCAAAGGGGTACAAAGTAAGTACTTACCTTTAGATTTTTTTGATATCCACATAAATGCTAATAGTTCGGTAAAAATTGATACAGATAAAGAGCGGTCTGTTATGGTGTTTACGCTAATAGGGGATATTTATATTGGGAAAGAGCTGATAAAAGAAAAAACAGCTGTAAAACTTACTCAAGGGGAATATGTTGAGTTAATGGCATCAGATAAGAATGTTCAAGTGCTGTTTATTAGTTCTCTTGCCCTTAACGAACCAGTAGTTTGGGGCGGTCCAATTGTGATGAACACCAGAGAAGAACTAAGCGCAGCCTTTGACGATTTAAGAAAGGGCACATTTTTGCAAAAAGATATAACTTACTAACAAAAGTGAAAAAAGACACATTTTTTGACGGGCAGTAAAAGACAGAACTTTTGCAAAAAGATATGTACTATTGATAATAAAGGAGTAAAAATTTGAAAAAGATAAAAATACTAGCAATAGTAGGCTCATTAAGAAAGGACTCTTTTAACAAACAGCTTGCTTTGATTGCTAAGAAAGTAATTGGAGAACGAGCGGACTTTGAGATACTTGAATACAGCGATGTGCCACTATTTAATCAAGACTATGAGTTCCCTTCGCCCCTGTCAGTAAAAAGAGTGCGCGATAAGGTCAAAGAAGCGGACGGTATTTGGCTTTTTACCCCAGAATATAACCATTACTTTTCTGGCGTATTAAAGAATTTGATTGATTGGCTTTCTCGCCCCATTGGGGAAGAGCCACAAGTACTGCAAGGGAAAGCGGTTGCGCTCAGCGGAATTACCTTAGGTATGTCAGGGACTGCCTTAGCACAAGACCATTTGGTGACACTTATTAGCTTCCTTAATATGAATGTTATGAATGTGCCCCGTTTGACAGTGCCAAGCGCAATACAACAGATTGATAATGGCGTTCTTAACCTAAAAGATAGTTTGCCCTACCTGGAAAGACAAGCGAGCGCGTTTATTGATTTTGTGAAAAATGTAAAAAAATAAGCTAAAAGGAGAAAATATTATGTGTGATACCTTATTCAAAAAAATTGGCGACAACGCAATTTTCTTAAAAAATAGTGACAGAGCCGCCAACGAACCAAACCTTGTTGTTTTTTGCCCTGCAAGAAAGGCAAGTGAATCATTAAAATGCACATACATTACCATAGAAGATATGGATAGCTACGCTAGCTTACTCTACAAACCGTCCTGGATTTGGGGCGCAGAAATGGGAATAAACGAAAAGGGTGTGACTATTGGCAATGAAGCAGTTTGGACGAAGTCAAAAGACAAAAAGACGGAAAGGCTACTAGGCATGGACTTGTTGCGTCTAGGGCTGGAGCGTGGCGAAAGCGCCAAAGGCGCGTTGGAAGTTATTATAAAACTATTAGAAGAATACGGACAAGGTGGCAACGCGGGATACGACCACCCCTTTTATTATGACAACTCTTTTTTGATAACGGACGGTAAGGAATGTTATATATTAGAGACCGCAGGCAAAAACTGGGCATGGCGCAAGGTAAATGAAGGCAATATATCCAATAGACTTTCTCTTACCGACAACTATGACCAAAGCTCTGTAAGTGGGAACTTCCTAAAAGAAAATTTTGAGCCTATTTATTCCTTCTTTTCCGGTTCTAAACAAAGAATGGAATGTGGCGCTAGGAAGTTAGCGGACATAAAAGAATTTTCTTTGTCGCAATCTTTCGCTTCCCTTAGGGCGCACTATAAAGATGCTAGTGATAGCAAGCTTTTTGGCAAAGGTAGCGTAAAAAGCGTATGCATGCACGCCGGCGGAATAGGCGACCACACAACGGGCAGTATGGCGGTGTTTTATATATCGGGCAAGCCTTATGTATGGGTGACGGGCAGTTCTACCCCTTGCCTTTCTGTTTTTAAGCCAGTGTCCTTTGACAAAGTGCAAGCGCCTGTTTTTGACAACGAAAATGACAGCGTTGCATACTTTTTGCTTAGAGAAAAGGTAAACCGCGCAATTTATGGGGGACTAATTGATGTGAAAGTTCATAGAGAAAAAATAGCAAAATTAGAGCATACTTTTATAGAAAGATTTAATGACTTTCTTGCAAAAGGCGATGAAGATTATGAAAAGCTTTGTAAGGATTGTGCTGCGGAAGAACAAAAACTATACGACAGCTATGAAGAAGCAATAATACTAGACAATAACAAAGGATATCTATCTTCTTACTGGCAAAAGAAAAACGAAAAATTAGGCAAGAATGTATTTGACTTAAGCTGGCGTAATAAGTAAAATTTTATGATGGACCTAAAAAAATAAGAGGATAAGTTGGGAAGAATAAAGGAGCAAAAAATGATAAAAGAATTCAAAAAGTTTGCCTTAAGGGGCAACATAATAGATTTGGCTGTCGGTGTAATAATTGGCGGTGCGTTCGGCAAAATAGTGACATCACTAGTAAACGACATAATTATGCCAGCTATCGGCGCACTGCTTGGCGGTATAAACTTCCGCGAGCTAAAATTTGTAATTAAACCGGCAAGCGAAGGAGTGGCGGAAGCAGCCATTTTGTATGGCTCATTTATTCAGTCCGTTGTGGATTTCTTAATTATAGCAATATCTATTTTCTTTATGTTAAAGTTGCTTATGTCCGTAAAAAAGAAGAAGGAAGAAGTTCCTGCTGCGCCCACTGCGCCTGCTGCGCCCACAGTAGTACCCCCCGCCGAAGATATAGCACTGCTTACAGAAATCCGCGACTTATTAAAGAATCAAGCAGATAAAGGTAACGACTAGTTTTGCCCAACCGAAAATAATAGAAGGTCTTATCCTATGAAAAAAGCGCTCGCAATTGTTTCTAAGAATCTGGTGCTAATTATCGCACTGCTTGCTGCAATAATAACATCATTTTTTAATCCCGAAATCTCCCAAATTTATACATACCTTGACTACAAGACACTTGCTAGCTTGCTTGCTATGATGATAGTTATTGCGGCATGCAAAAATATAAAAATTTTCCGAATAAGCGCATCGTTTATTCTCAAAAAGTTCGGCTCGACAAGGAAGATAGTCTTTGCATTGGTTTTTACCACCTTCATATTTTCTATGTTCATAGCAAATGATATGGCGCTACTTACCTTTTTACCCTTTACTTTTATGTTGTTTAAGGACATAAAAAAGCCCTATTTAGTAATGTATACTATAGTGTTACAGAACATAGGCGCCAACCTTGGCGGTATGCTCACTCCCTTTGGCAATCCGCAAAATCTCTACCTTTATTATTACTACAATATACCCAACTTAGAATTTTTCAAAATAATGCTAGTACCCTTTGTTTTGTCAATATTTTTGATTGTCATTTGTTGCCTTTTTGTAAAGGACGAAAAGCTAGCTCCCGATGTTAATGATTATGGCAAAATTGACAAAATGCGGGCATCAATTTATGGGGTTCTTTTTGTGGTGTCCATTCTTATTGTGTTCAAGTTCATACCATTTTTGATAGGTCTTGCAGTGATTATTGCGGTAATGCTAATCCTTGACCGCAAAGCATTCCTTGGAGTTGACTATGCACTCCTTCTTACCTTTGTTGCATTTTTTATTTTCACCGGCAACTTATCGCATTTACCTTCGGTGAATTCTTTTATTACAAGTCTTGTTAACAAATCCACACTGCTTTTTGGCACACTTTCTTGCCAATTTATTTCTAATGTGCCTTCCGCGGTGCTTTTTTCCAGGTTTACACCTGTTGCAAAGTACCCGGAATTACTTCTTGCCGTCAACCTAGGCGGTATGGGTACCCTTATAGCATCCCTTGCCAGCCTTATATCCTTTAAGGCTTTTAGCAAAGAATACAAAGGGTATTCTCTTAAATATGTATTAGTTTATTCCATAGTAAATTTTGTACTGCTAATACTACTCGGGTTGCTTACTGTTGTTATCGTAGGCGCACTAAAATGGGTAGTTTTTGACTTTAACTTCTAAAAAGAATAAGCCTGCGACAGTATTTTTGCCACAGGCTAATCCTTTACCAATTTCTCTTTTGTACAGTATATTTTTTATTTATAGTTTAGTCAATAATTCTGCCGTCAGTGGATATGGTTACCACTTGCCAAGGTATAAACTTGCCACTTGCTTGCAAAGCATTCTTAGCTGCTATCTCAAGCCCACCACAGCATGGCACTTCCATTCTTACGATAGTAACACTCTTTATGTTGTTGCTTTTTATAATGTCAGTTAACTTGTTAGCGTAGTCAACATTGTCAAGTTTGGGACAGCCAATAATAGTTATTCTGTTTTTTATGAACTCATTATGGAAGTTGCCGTAGGCAAACGCCGCGCAGTCCGCCGCAATTAGCAAATTAGCATTGTCAAAGTAAGGAGCCTTAGTGGGTACTAACTTTATTTGTACCGGCCACTGGTTAAGCTGAGAAACACTTGCAGTTGATTGTGTTTTTGTCTCACTTTGGCGGTTAAACTGTTTTATATTAGAACCAGGGCATCCGCATGGCATAACTTTGGCTAACGCTTCTTTCTTTTGGTTATCCTTTACTGCCGATTCATCAAAAGACTGCGCTTCACGCTCTACGAATGAAATAGCTTTAGTGGGGCATACGGGTAGGCAGTTACCAAGTCCGTCACAATAATCATCTCTAACTAACTTTGCTTTGCCGTCTACCATTTGTATGGCTCCTTCTTGACAAGCGTTCGCGCACAACCCACAACCGATGCACTTTTCTTCATCAATATGAATTATTTTTCTAATCATTTTTTTCACCTCGTTTGTTTGACTTTGTACCTACACTATACTATAATGAAAACTAAATTGTTGTTGTTTTAACAACTAAATAGGAGAAAATATGAATATAAATCAGTTTTTGTCGAAAACTCATTTATTCCGAGGTATTTTGCCTTCAGAAATAGAGAGTATGACCATTTGTTTGCAACCTAAAATAAAAAGCTTTGCAAAGGGTGAAAATATTTTTAGACTAGGTGATGTCATTTCTGCCGTAGGAATAGTGCTTAGCGGCGCAGTTAATATAGAAAGATGTGATGCTTGGGGCAATAACAGCATAATAGAAAAGGTGGAAGAAGGTGGACTTTTTGGGGAGTCCTATGCTTGTTTGCAATCAGAAGCTTTGTCAGTAGATGTAGTTGCCACAGAGAAAAGCGAAATTATTTTTTTTAATATCAACAAAATACTAGGTATTTGTAGCAATAACTGTAGTTTTCATACCAAACTTATAGAAAGTCTAATTCAGAACCTTGCACAAAAAAATGTCGCGTTAAGTAACAAAATGCGCTACATCACCCCTAAGTCCATAAGAGCAAGGCTAATAGCTTACCTTTCCGCAGAGTCCTTTAAGCATGGTAAGCGCACATTTGATATACCATTTAATCGTCAACAACTAGCAGATTATTTGTCAGTAGATAGAAGCGCGCTTTCTAATGAACTATCCAAAATGCACTCAGAAGGGCTTATTGACTACTACAAAAATAGTTTTAAGTTGCATATTTTGGAGCTTGAGTAAGTACCGCAAAAAGTCTTCCAGTTATTGACATATAATATAAAATATTATATATTATAAAGAATTGGTCCGTAAATAATAATATTATTAAACTTTTGGGGGGATGACATGACAGACATAGAAATTGCAGAAAAAAGCAGTATTAAACCAATTATTGATATAGCAAAAACAGTCGGGATTCCACAAGAAAAGATTGAGCTTTATGGCAACTATAAATGCAAGATAAATACTGACGAAGTCTTAGGAAAGGGCAAAGTTGTTTTGGTGTCGGCAATGACACCAACGCCTCTTGGAGAAGGCAAAACAACGGTTTCCATTGGGCTTGCTGACGGACTTAACAAACTTGGCAAAAAAGCAATCGCAGTGCTTAGAGAACCTTCTCTTGGACCAGTTTTTGGTATGAAGGGTGGCGCATGCGGTGGCGGATATTCCCAAATAATACCCATGGCAGATATAAATTTACATTTTAATGGCGATATGCACGCCATTACCACAGCGAATAATTTGCTGTCGGCAATGATTGACAACCATATTTATCAAGGCAATGAACTAGGAATAGACCCCGAAAGAGTGGTTTGGAGAAGATGCCTTGACCTAAACGATAGGAACCTTCGCAGTATAACCACTGGTCTTGGTAGAGATGTTGACGGCGTTACAATGAATACTGGCTTTGACATTACCGCTGCTTCAGAAATTATGGCAATTCTTTGTTTATCTAAGAATTTAACGGATTTCAAAGAAAGAATGGGCAGAATTACTGTCGGTTATACCTTTGACGGGCGCAAGGTACTTTGTAGAGAGTTAAAGGCAGAAAACGCAATGGCGGTGCTTTTTAAGGATGCCATTAAGCCAAACCTTGTGCAAACGCTAGAAGGCACACCAGTATTTGTACATGGTGGACCTTTTGCCAACATTGCGCATGGTTGTAACAGCATAATTGCTACCCGCGCTGGTATGAAATACGGAGATTATTGCATAACCGAAGCAGGTTTTGGCGCAGATTTGGGGGCGGAAAAGTTCTTGGATGTAAAATGCAGATTAGCGGAGATTAACCCATCTTGCGTGGTGCTTGTAGCTACAATTAAGGCAGTAAAATACAATGCAGGCATTGCCAAAGAGTCACTTTTTGACATAAACCTAGACGCAGTAAAAGTAGGGTTTGAGAATATAGCAAAGCATATTGACAATATCACAAAGGTATTTAATCTTCCTTGCACTGTTGCAATAAATAGGTTCGCAACGGACAGTGAAGAAGAAATTTTTTTACTGAAACAACTTTGCCTTGATAAGGGCGTAGTAGCTTGTGACATGAGAGCGTACAGCTTAGGCGGAGCAGGAGCAACAGAACTAGCCAGTGAAGTTGTTAGACTTTCTCAAAATAGCCAACAGCTAAAATATTGTTATGACATTGATGACGATGTAGAAACGAAACTTAACAAAATTGTTACCAAAATATACGGTGGCAAAGGTATTAGGCTGAGCGAAAAAGCCAAGCAACAACTATTAGAGCTTGACGAAGATGCTCGAAAGTACCCTGTTATTATGGCAAAAACGCAGTATTCTTTTACTGACGATGCCAAAATTTTGAACAGACCAACGGACTTTTATATTGATATAAGAGAGATAAAAATTAAGAGCGGAGCGGGCTTTTTGGTGGCAATAGCAGGCAATATTATGCTAATGCCCGGACTGCCCAAAGTGCCAGCTGCGCAAGGAATGACAATTGATAACAATGGCAAAATCAGCGGATTAAGTTAAATATAAAAATATATGAGAATAAATAAAGGATAAGGAGAAATTATGTTAGAAATCAAGAATGTAAAAAGGATTTACAAACCGAAAAAAGGCGTACCTGTAGTTGCGCTTGACGATGTTAGCCTAAAGTTTGCCGAGACGGGCATGGTCTTTTTGTTAGGAAAGTCAGGTAGCGGAAAGTCTACATTGCTAAATGTACTGGGCGGACTTGACAAGTATGATGAGGGCGAGATTATCATTAAAGGCAAGTCAAGCAAGGACTTTAGCCAAGGGGATTTTGACTCCTACCGTAATACATATTTAGGTTTTATCTTTCAAGAATACAATATTCTTAATGAATTCACTGTGGGAGCAAACATCGCGCTCGCACTGGAACTACAAGGAAAGAAGGCAACAAACGAAGCAGTTAATGGCATCTTGGAAGAAGTGGACCTGGTTGGATACGGACAAAGAAAGCCAAGTGAACTATCTGGCGGACAAAAACAGCGTGTCGCTATAGCAAGAGCGCTAGTAAAAAGCCCAGAAATAATTATGGCAGACGAGCCGACAGGCGCACTGGACAGCAACACAGGTTTGCAAGTGTTTGATACCTTAAAGAAGCTGTCAAAAGACAAACTTGTACTTGTTGTTACTCACGATAGAGAGTTCGCCGAACTATACGGTGACCGTGTCATTGAGCTTAAGGACGGCAAAGTAATTAGCGATATAGAGAAGTTCAAAGCGGAGAGCCACAGGCGGAATGAATCAATTAGCGTTATTGAAGACAAGATTATTCAAATTAAGAAAGGTTACAAACTTACCAAAGAAGATTTGGATTTTATCAATAAGTATATATCGGAGCAAGACGCCATTATATCTATAGATAATAAGGCAAATACCGACCTAAAGAAGTTCGCCCGAATAGATACAGACGGCAATAGAGAAGCATTCAAAGAAACTGACGAAAGTAGCATTGTTATTACAGAAGATAAAAAGTTTAAGCTTATAAAAAGTAGACTTCCCTACAAAAACTCTCTAAAAATAGGCGCAAGCAGTCTAAAAAATAAACCTTTTAGGCTATTTATAACCATTCTACTATCAATGGTAGCTTTTTCTATGTTTGGCTTAGCCGATACAATGGGTTCTTATAACAAATACACAACGACAAGGACATCCATTGTTGACAGTAACATAAACTCTCTTGCCTTTGAAAAGACAAAAATTATTACTTGGGAAGGCAGGAACTACGAAGATAAAGTACAACTTAAGTCAAGTGATGAAGATATCGCTTTATTAAAAGAAAAAACAGGCTTGGACTTTGACAAAGTCTATATGCCAGAGAATACAAGTTCCTATTCTTTTTCGGAACAGCTTAAAGAACGGGAAAACGGTCTTTCTCTTTATAGCCGTAATCTTTTTGGCTTTTATGAGATAAACGCAACCAAGATTGCAAGTCTAGGATTTAGTTATAAAGGAACGCTCCCCACAAAGCAAACAGAAATAGCTGTTTCTGAGTACACATATAGTCACTTTGCTAAGTATGGCTACAAATATGATACAATCACAAAAGCTCCGGAA
>CAYJBW010000048.1:0-9802 GCA_964368255.1 uncultured Christensenella sp. | reverse complement strand
AGTAGACAAGATGCGTTAAGTGTCACAAAATGGGATGTCGTTTGTGAACGAAAGACTCAATCTGCGGTATCTTGTCGCGTCCGTTGCATATTTATACTAGGGATTGATTTTCTATTAAAAATAGTAATGGACCTCACTAATTAGGGAGGTTTTTATTATGTCAAAAAACGCCAAAGTCTTGAGAAAAAGGGGTATTCCCGTCAAAACTCTAAGCTACACAGCGATGCTTACCGCGATTTGTGCACTATGTAATATCTTTACCGTATATGTGGGGGCAGGGAATGCTTTTGCGATATCCTTTGCTTATATACCATGTTTCATTTCGGGCGCGTTCTTTGGTCCGCTATCTGGGTTTGTAACGGGTCTACTTGGCGACCTTATCGGTGTGTGGATTGCACCCAAAGGTGATATAAACCCAATAATACTTATTAGTAGCTCCCTTCTAGGGCTAATACCCGGTGTGGTCTTTTATGTGAGTAAAAAGTTGCCTACAAAAAGTACAAATATTATAATTCCTACCGTAATTTCTATGATACTAATCTTGTTTATTTGTACCAACCTAAATACTATAGGACTTTATTTGTTTTACTTCAAAGGAGTGGGCAGAACACTTAAAGCAGTGTATATACTAAGAATACCTAAGCAACTTATTGTATGGGCGATAAATTTAATAATATGTATAATTGTTGTGAAACCTGTCGCAAAACTGTTAAAAATATAGCTTGTTTGTAGCTATGGCTACAAACAACTTGCTTTTCTTCTAATAATTTCTCAAATAAAAAATTTTTCTTTTAGTATTGTAAATATACTATTGTATATGCTATAATATAATAAATATACAGGCTAATTTGTGATTCTGACCACCAAAAATCGTGGTGTGACTGTCAGAATTAGCCTAACTAACTATAAAATTTGGGAGATTTTTATCTTATGATATATAATTTTTTGCGGAGAGACGGGAAAGGTTCCATTATCTTTTCCGAAAATCTTGTGCCTTGTCGAAGTTACTTTGTCCCGTGCAGTGGACAGGGCATTTGTGATAGCAATTCTTTTGAAAATATTAGGAAAGTTAGCGACCGCCTTTTTAGTTTGAAAGGGGAAGTTGATTTTGCCTTTTTACCAAGCGGAGATGTGATTAGCATAGACAGCTTGGATTTTTTTAAGAAAAAGATTATTATGGGCGAAAGTTGGGAAAGCCAAGGTTTTGGCGACCTTACCTATGCTGATTTTAGCTTTTATAGGCGTGATTTTAGCGTTAAAGAAGGCAAAAAGATAAAAAACAGCGTTGGAATTTACCGCAAGTTTTTTGACATTAGTGACCTTTCCAGAATATATTATCTGTCGTTTTTGAGCGTGGGTGGCTCCTTTGAGGTGCATCTTAACGGCAAATATGTGGGTTTTAGCGACATAGGCAGGGGAGAATTTGATATTTCTAAGTTCACTTGCTTTGGCAAAAACGAACTAGTTATTAAAGTGAAAAAGTGGACGAAAGCTTCTTACTTTGACGATAATACAACATTTTCTGCAAGCGGTATAAAGGGCGATGTGCTTTTGTCTGTGCGTAATCAAACTTCACTATTGGATTTTCATTTTTATACGCAAAAATCTGAATCGGATATCTTTGGCAATCTAATCCTAACTTTTGCAAAAAGTGCTGACGCTGATGCTTTTGTGCAACTAAAAAGTGGCGATAGAGATGTATTTAGCGCAAGAAAAACAATAGAAGACGGCAATGCAAGTTTTGTCATTGAAGGGGATTTTGAATTTTATTCGTCCGATAAGCCCGTTTTGTATGATTTGTATATCAAAGTGCTAGAAAAAAATAGCGTTACTGAGTGTGTAAAAACCAAAATAGGTTTTGGCAATTTAGAAATTATTGACGGAGCGGCAACTTTTAGCGGAGAACCTATAAAGATTTACGGTGTTAACTACAACCCATTCTACGCAAAAGATGGCAAGCAACTTACCACTTTGGAGATTAAACGCGACCTAAAACTTATTAAGTCGCATAATTTTAACGCGGTATCCCCCGATTATTTCGTGGACCCTATTGTGATTGCGTTATGCCAAGAAATTGGGCTATATGTTATACAAAAAATTGATGTAAACACAAAGGCTATGAGATTTTCGGATAAAAAAAGAGATTTATTGATAAAAAATGAAAAGTTCGCTCCCCTTATTATGCAAAAATCGCAATCTGTTTTTGAAAGAGATAAATCTTATTGCAATATAGTTTTGTATAGTTTTGATGACGAAAACGGAGAGAGCAAGGCAATAAGTGATGCAGCAAATTATATCAAAGAAGCAAACAAATATTGTATTTATAAAACTTATGAAAAAACCGACTTTGATATTGCAACGATTTTCCACCCCGACATAAACGGACTTGTGGAAGCTATCAATGAAGTAGGCGCAAATAAACCAGTGTTTATGTCTCAGTACGGCATATCTAGCGGAGTGGGATGCGCATCCTTAAGGGAGTTTATGGAAGTGGTGGACAATACCGCTTGTTCACTAGGCGGTTGCCTTACTCAGTTTTCTGATGATGTGTGTAAAAATATAGTGGCAAATGATGACGGCGTATTTAATGCGGAGCGTGAGCCATATGCGGTAGCTAATAGCAACAAGTATTTATGCAGAAGCATTTTTGCATTTTTACCCCAATACAACATTATCGAGCTATTTAATAGAAGTTATTTTGCATCAACGAAGAATATTGTTACTACACTTGAAGTTATCAGCAACGGCATAGCACAGTCTAGGTTCGTGATAGAAGGTAGCATTAAGCCTAGAAATAGTAGGAGCTTTGAAGTTTTCTTAGGGCATTTGGCGGAAGATATGTACCTAAATATCTATTACAAAGAAAAAACAACAGGCGAACTGATGGCTAAGGAACAGTTGCCACTTAATAGTAGCTTGAACACAATTTGTGTGGAGCCTGGCACCAAACCGCTTTCCGTAACGGAAATTTATAAGTACCTAGATATACGCTTCCAAGGCGGGTTTGTTAGATTTGACAAAGAAACGGGCACTATTGTTAATTACAACCTTATGGGTAAAGATATAATCAAGCCTACACCTTCTCGCAAGGAAGACCAAAGTTTTGTACCCAATATTTATCGTCCCTTTGTTCGGAATATAAAAACAAAGCAAACCAAACTAAATTTGCAGTCTTGCACCTTTAATTGTCAACATGACCCTAAGGAAATGTTAAATTCTATAAGCGTGGAAGTGGAAAGTATATTTAATAAGAACAAAAAAGAAATGTTTATTATCCAAGACAAGTTTTTGATTAGTAGTAGTGGCGCTATTGAAGTGTTTAGCGTGGTTACTCCTATGCGCAGGGGGCTGGAAGCTATGGACTGCTTTGGCAAGCAAATTAGGCTTCATAATAGTTTTGGTTATATTACCTATTATGGAAGGGGACAGGAAGAAAACTACATTGATATGTATCAGCACTCCACTGTGGGGTTGTACACCAAAACAGTAGATGAACAAATCCAAAAATATGCCAAACTACAGGAGTGTGGCAACCATATCGATGTGCATTATGCTATCGCTACAGATAAAGACGGTGACGGCATAGCATTAGTTGCTAAGAAAGCGCCATTCCAGCTAAGAGTATCACCCTATTCTGATAGAGAAATAGCTAACGCATATCTTACCGGTGAAGAAATTGCTCAATCGGGAGTATATGTGGATGTCAATGCCTTTGTCAGCGGAATTGGCAATACAGTAAACGGCAAGCCACTTGCCCAATATATGATTAAACCAACAGAGTATATTTTACACTTTGATATACTGCCCGTTTATAACAAATCTAAGGATGTAATATCGTAATGGCTAATGTATCAATTTATAGGCGTTTTCGCCCGTCCACCTTTGACAAAGTTATTGGTCAAGACCACATAGTCCGTACTTTGGTTAACCAAATCGAGAGTGGGAAAGTGGGTCATGCCTATCTTTTCACGGGGACAAGGGGCACGGGAAAAACTTCTTGCGCTAAGATTTTTGCGCGCGCGGTAAATTGCCTGACTCCAGTAAATGGTTCTCCCTGTGGCAGCTGTGACGCTTGCAAAGCGCTTGCTGACGGGTCTAGCATAGATATTATTGAGATTGACGCCGCTTCTAATAATGGCGTGGACGAAATAAGAGAACTAAAAGAGAACGCGCAATACCGCCCCACAGACTGCCGTTATAAAGTTTATATAATAGACGAAGTACATATGCTTACTGGTCCTGCTTTCAATGCCTTGCTTAAGACTCTGGAAGAACCGCCAGAGCATATTATTTTTATTTTGGCAACAACCGAAGTGCAAAAGCTCCCCCAAACTATACTTTCGCGCTGTATGCGTTTTGACTTTCGACTAGTTGACATAGTCGACCTTGTCAAACTGCTGAAAGGTATTTTTGACGAAATGGGAGTAGGCTACGAAGAATCTGCGCTTAGACAAATGGCTATACACGGCGAAGGCAGTGTAAGAGATATGCTAAGCATAGCGGATATGTGTATGTCGTACTGTGGTAATTTTGTTAGCTACAAAGACACTTTGGATGTGCTTAGCGCAACCAACTTTGAGACATTGGATAGTCTCGGCGGAGCCATACTAGACGGCGCAGTGGGGGATGCTCTCACACTTACCGATACTTTATTAAGAAAGGGGCGAAATACTTTAGCTAAAGATTTGGCTAATTATTTTATGAACCTTATTGCCGTTAAGAATATAGAAAATGCAAAACTGGATTCCCTTAGCGAAAACGAAAGTGAACTGCTAACAAAAAAGGCGAGCAAGTACAGCAATTATCGCATAGCAAGGGTTATGGACATAATGGCAGGCATGGAAAACGCCATAAGATATTCTACACAGCCCAAAGTACTACTGGAGGCAAATATCGTCAGAGCATGCGAACTTAGCACGGATTTAAGTATTGATGCGTTGTTAATTAGAGTAAGCGAGCTAGAGCAAAAGCTAGCAGAAATAATGAAAAAGGGCATAGCTGTGCGCGAAGTGCAACCAACTGTGCAAGAAGAGCCGGTGCCAAACCTACTTGAAGAAATGGCAGAAGTAGCCGAAGAAGAACTTATTTTTGAAGAAACAGAAGTTGTGGACGACAAAAGCTTTTTGGCACAGGAAGTTTGGGCGAAACTTATTAACAAACTTGACGAACTGAATGAAAGCGTACTACTTATGGCGGCATCAAGTATTGATAGCAACATAAGCATAATAAATAAGGATTTTATAGTGGATACTGACGACAAAGCCACGCTAAGTATTTTTAATAGAGAAAGCAACCTTGCGGTTCTTAGGAATATTATTAAAGAAGTATTGGGCGAACAATATAACTTTGTTTGCAGAAGTACACCTATAGCAAAAAGCTCTTTATCAATGGAAGACAAACTAACGCTAGATAAGTTATTTAATGGCGAAATAAAATTTAAGAGATAATACCTTATATAATAGCCACAAAGAAAAAAAACAGCAAAAATAAATAGACAACTGATAAAGTTGCCTATTTTTTTGTTTTGTTTGGGGGGAAAAGCAAAAGAGTCCCGAAAAATTCCAGAACTCTTTCACTTTATGATAAGGGGGAAATTATGAGTGAATTGATGTACTTATCATATTCTATATTTGTCATTATGTCAACCGCTAAAACTACAGAAACGCAAATCTGTACGGGTAAAATAATAGTAAAAGTCATAATATATCCATTTATTGCATAAAATTTTTATAACTGTTATGAGGTGTAGTGTGAAGAAAATAATATTTGTTATGTTTATTGTAGTTTTGATAGTTTTATCGGTTGCTTGCTCGGGTAAAGACGGCGAAGAGATAAACAATATAAGCTACACTATGAACCTGGTTTTGGAAGATAATACTTTAGAAGGACAACAACTTGTTAGTATTACGAACACATATATGGAAGGACTAGATAATCTTGTGTTCAATTTGTATGCCAATGCCTATAGCGAAAGCACTGTAGACAAAGCGTATGCAAGCAAGCTAACTAAGTACGGTGGTATTGATATTGATTCTATTACCGTTGGTGGCGTTGTTTGTAAGAACTTTAAGTTGAGTGAAAATGGTCAAACGCTTACCGTACCTATGCCAGCACTGGCGCTAAATGACTCCATTGACATAGTAATGGAATACACTGTGACAATACCGGAAAGTAACTTGCGACTGGGAATAAAGGGCAACAGTTACAATTTAGCCAACTTTTATCCACAAGTGGCAGTATTTGAAGACGGTAAGTTCCGCCAAGACAAATTTACTACCATAGGCGACCCAATGTTTAGCGAAGTAGCTAACTATGAAGTTACTATAACGGCAAGTAAAGACATTGTAATTGCTTCATCTGCCCAAGTAGTGTCAGAAAATGTAAATGGCAAGTTAAAAACTACACTTTACAAGGGTGCAAACATAAGAGATTTTGCTATAGCGGCAAACAAGGACTTTAAGACCGTCAAAGGCAATTATAATGATACCGTTGTTACCTATTATTACACGATAGATAATAACAGCGCGGCGACACTGGACTATGCTATGTCTGCTCTCAAGACCTTTTCCGAGTCCTTTGGAGAATATCCTTATCCGACATTTTCTATAGTGCAAACACCATTTTATAGTGGCGGAATGGAATTTAGTTCACTGATATTTGTTGCAGACGATGTCAAAGATGTCCAAACTACAGTAATTCACGAAACAGCCCACCAATGGTGGTATGGTATGGTTGGTAGTGACAGCATTAACGAAAGCTATCTTGATGAAGGACTAACAACATTTGTAACTGCTTACTACTTTATGCTAAATGACGATGCAGAGCGTTATAGCGCAGAGATTTCCACATCGGTTGATGCCTATATGCTCTACGAAAAGATGCAAAAAATGCGCAAAACAACCAGCACGCTTGTGATGACAAAAAGCCTGTACGACTATACAGCATATCAATACAATATGCTTGCCTACAACAAAGGCTGTATGATGTTTATGAGCTTGTATAACACACTGGGAAAAGACAAATTTAATAAAGCGCTAAATTTGTACCTGCATAACAATAAGTACAAAATAGCTAACACAGAAACGCTATGCAGAGCCTTTTCTGCGGCAGGAAAGAACGAATATGCAGGCTTCATAAATGGGTGGCTTGGAGATAATGTACTAGCAACATTCGCCTAAAAATTAAGTAAAATTACGATTAGCAAAGCTGCCTATGATATAGACAGCTTTGTTTTTTTGTATTATAATAAAATAATTATAAAAAAAACTTTTAACAAAATTAGCGTTACAAATTTGCGCATCTATAATATAATATAGAATAAAGTAGGGGGTGGGAGAGTTATGCTGGAGATACGGAACATTACCAAAAACTACAAACTAAACAACGGTATTGTAACCGCGCTTAAAGGTATAAATATATCTTTTAGGCAAAACGAGTTCGTATCTGTGCTTGGACCATCGGGCTGTGGCAAAACTACTTTACTAAATATAATTGGGGGATTGGACCGTTACACCAACGGCGATTTGCTAATAAACGGGCGTTCCACAAAGGACTATAAGGATAGCGACTGGGATTTTTATCGCAACAAAACTATAGGTTTTGTCTTTCAATCATATAATCTAATTACTCACCTATCTGTACTAAAAAATGTAGAAATGGCTCTTACTCTTGCAGGTATTAGCAAGAGCGAAAGAAAGGCGCGCGCCATAGAAGCGCTCAAAAAAATGGGACTTGAGAGCCAAGTTCATAAAAAACCTACCCAACTTTCGGGCGGACAAATGCAAAGGGTGGCAATAGCGCGGGCACTTGTTAACAACCCGCAAATCATTCTTGCAGACGAGCCAACGGGAGCTTTAGACTCTGAGTCAGGCTTGCAAGTAATGAAGCTATTAAAAAAAGTAGCGGAAGATAGGCTTGTTATTATGGTCACTCATAATGCAGAACTTGCCAGCAAATATAGTACACGCATAATAAAACTTGACGATGGACAGGTGGTTAACGACAGTCATAGTTATGAGTACCAACCGCCTATTGTTGTGCCTACAGGGGCAATGCCAAAAAGACTGATAAAGAAGAAAAAGCAAAAGGTGTCAATGAGTCTTTTAACGGCATTTTCTTTAAGTTTTCACAACTTAATGAACAAAAAGGGCAGAACATTTTTGACGGCATTCGCTGGGAGTATAGGCATTATTGGCATTGCGCTTATTTTGGCACTGTCGGTAGGAGTGTCTAGTTTTATAGCAGGCACAGAGCGAAGTTCTCTCTCAGTTTATCCCATTATTATTAGCGAAAGTAGTCTAAGTTTGGATTCTTTGGCGGCTTTTTTGGAGCTACCCACAACGGACAAAGAAAAGTTCCCTGATACTGAAGAAATAACCACAAGGAAGGTTATTGGCGGGCTGCTTAACAACCTTGGAGATATGTTCGCAACCAATGACCTTGAAGAAGTAAAAGGGTACTTAGACCAAAACTTTGACGAAGACTTAGGATATATTAAATACAGCTATAGCACGCAGTTCAATATTTATTGCAACTATTTGCAAAGGGAAGAATATGTCAAGGTTAATCCTTTTACCGACACCCTTGCAGACAGCTTCAAGGATTTACTTACCAATGTGGAAGGCTACCTGAATATGTTTACACTTTGGGATGAACTGCTTGATAATGAAGTTTTGCTTAGACAGCAGTACGAACTACTTGGCGATTCTCGCTGGCCTTCATCCAAAGAAGAAGTAATCGTTGTAGTGGACGAATATAACCAACTTAATGACTATGCGTTGTTTTCATTAGGCTTAATTGCGCCCAATGATTTGGTTAAGGCTTTAGGTGGGAGCGAAATTGTTACCAACAAACAGTTCACTGTGGACGAACTGCTTAATCTTAGATACAGAATTATGACCAATTCTGATTATTATAGCTTTGACGAAGACGCGGGTACTTGGCTACAAAGCAATATGGGCAGGTCGGATATAAACTTTGTCGAAAGCAATTCTTTGGAGCTAGAAGTAGTTGGGGTTGTTCGCCCCAAAAAAGGCGCAACAGTATCTTCACTATTTGGCGTAGTTGGTTATACAAACGCGCTTACCGAATATATGGTGGAGCATGCCAACACAAGTTCTGTTGTGGAAGCGCAAATGGCAAGCCCAAAAAAGAGTATTTTTAGCGGAGCAAGCATAAGTTCTTCTGAATACATCGAGATATTGGAAGATATGGGAGTAGCAGATATAAATAAGCCTAGCACTATAAGAATTTATGCCAACTCCTTTGCCAAAAAAGACCAAATAACGGACTTTCTTGGGGAGTATCGAGAACTAACAGGCAAAAAGATAGGCTACACTGACACGCTAGGACTACTTATGTCCTACATAAAAACTATCACTAACACCGTTACCTATGTGCTTATTGGTTTTTCTTCCATATCGCTAGTTGTTTCTTCCATAATGATAGCAATTATTATTTATACATCTGTGCTTGAACGGCGCAAGGAAATAGGCGTACTTAGAAGTATTGGCGCCAAAAAAGTGGATATTACCAATGTTTTCTTGGCAGAATCGGGTATAATTGGCTTGTCATCAGGTTTTTTAGGTATATTAACAACAATTTTGATTGCCGTTCCTGCCAACTTGATACTAAAATCTTTGTTAAAAGTGAGCGGACTTATTTCTGTGGTTTGGTGGCACTCACTTATTTTGATAGGGCTTAGTTTTGTGCTAAGCGTAATTGCAGGTTTTATTCCGGCACAAATTGCCGCAAACAAAGACCCGGTGGAAGCCTTACGCAACGAATAATTAACGGACAAAAT
>CAYJBW010000047.1:0-9948 GCA_964368255.1 uncultured Christensenella sp. | reverse complement strand
GTATCGAATTGTCTTTCTCTTTGTAAAAAAACCTTACCCTGCATAAGAGTAAAGTTTTCTAGTTTTAGTTTTTCTACTAAAGATTTCATTTGTTGACTCCGTTAATTTTGTTATCTAAACGCAATAAAAAGCTACCAAAAGGCATACTTTTTAGTTCTTCTTTGGAAAATACTTTTAGTACAAATAATGCTATTGCATAGACAATCATACTAATAATTCCCACAATGATAACGGCTACTTTTGAGTATTGCAACTTGTCGCTCATCATTATCACTAGTCCCATTATAACACCGCAAAGAGTTATTAAGCTAGCATTTTTGAGCAAATCTTCGCTTTTGCGCACATAATTAAAGAAATAAATTATTATTGCCACGCCAGCAAGTAGGTAGCTAACAGCAACGGCTATCGCTCCGCCCATTATACCCATTGTTGGCACCAGAATTAAAGAAATAATAGTTTTTATTGTCACCGCGACAGACATTATTACTAGTGGCACATAGGTTTTGTCAAGCCCTTGTAACATAGCGGAATATATTTGGAACAAACTTAGTCCAAGTACGCTTATCGCACCAATTTGGAGTAACTTTGCCCCTAGCGCAATTCTTTCTGCGCCAAGATTAGGGAAAAGCAGCCCCACTATTCCGTTTGCCATAAAAATGAAAAAGAACACAAACGGCACCCCCAAAATAAAGGTTAATTTGGTTGCCGTGGAGCATTTGTCCATAATAAAGTCTATATCCCTTTTTTCTTTGCCTTCCACCATTTGCGGTGTTATTGCTATGCCAAGTGTGATACATACCATAATAGGCAGATTGATAAGCGGAGTTACCGCTCCGCTCCATACTCCATAATTAGCGGTGGCATTAGGCAAACTTTCGCCACCCCATTTTAACAAATTAACTAGCAGAACTGAATCAATAAACTGTGATAAAGGCAGTATCATTCCGCAAGCAATAAGTGGAAGCGCAAGTTTACTAAATGCTTTAATTTGTGGCTTTTCTTGTTTAAGTTTTACCCTGACAAAGCCTTTGTCCTTTCTAAAGAAAATAACTAGTAGAATAATTAGAGTAACAAGTTCGCTTGCTACCACTCCAAAAAGTGCGCCTGCCACAGCGAATTGTATGCCCCTAGGAAGCAGTAGCTTAGTTAGCGTTATACCAACGCCTAGTTTTACTATCCCTTCTGTCACTTGACTAATGGATGTCGGCACCATATCTTTATGCCCCATGAACCATCCACGAAAAACGGATATTATGGTGACAATAAAGACTGCCGGACTAATGACAATATACCCAATAAATGCGCTTTTTGACTGCAAAAGTGAAAGTGGATAAGCAATTATCGCTAAAATTATTGTGCCACTCAGCCCTATTATGAAGCAAAGTTTTAGCGCAATAGTTAGTACCTTTTTTGCCCCTTCTTCATCGTTATGAGATAAATGCTTGCTTACTTCTATAGAAACGGCAGTTGGCATTGCTCCGCTAGAAAGCGTTAAAAGCAGTGCAAAAATCGGGTATACGAACTGATAAATACCCATACCTTCCGCACCAATTATATTGGCAAGCGGTATGCGGTAAACAGCGCCTAGTACCTTGGCAAAGATAACGCTGGCAGCAAGTATTCCAGCGCCAGCAAGAAATGATGATTTGCGCAAAATAAACTGCCTATTATAACTGTTTGCTCAAAAAGCCTGCGCAAACGGTTGCAACTTTTTGTGCGGCATCGCCAGTGCCTAGCCCGTTTTTGTCCACCAAAATAACTCCGCCTAGCACATCCCCACGATAAATTATGGGAGCTATCGCCATATCTCGGTAATTAACCCCTTCATTTGTTAAAGAAAACAATTCATTCGTCTTGAGATAGCCAGATTTTCTACCTTCAAGATAGCTTTCTAGGGACTTGCTTATCTTTTTGCCTATATAAACATTTTTGTCGGCAAAGCAACCGATAAAATTTTCTGTGTCGCATATTATACAATTGTGCCCGAGCATTTCACCTATTACATCGGCTAGTTCTTGGCTAAAATCGCCCAAAGCTTTGACTGCAGAATACTTTTTTAATACAAGAGTATTATCTGGGGCAACAAAAACTTCCATTTCTTCCCCTTCCTTTATATGCATGGTGCGTCTTAGCTCTTTAGGGATTACTACCCGACCTAATTCGTCTATTCTTCTCACTATACCTGTAGTTTTCATAAAAACCCTCCGTAGTGATATAGTGTGTATTAACGGTAATATTATTCTTTTATAACAGTAAAAAGGCAAAAAAGCTTGCTGCAACAAGTCCACTTATACTAATAACTTTATATTTTGGTTTTATCATAATAAACTTTGACAAAATGACAAAACTAGCTACATATACGGCGGTAAAAATCCCCATTGACGGCAAACTAATTGTAGAAAACGGCAAAGTATCGACAACCTTGCAAACAGCTCTTATAGCAATAATAGTGTACTTTAACGGTACATAAAAAATTCCGAACCCTTCAAATATTAGCGACAAAAAGGCAACGGAAATTATCGAAGAATACGCTATTGTAACTAGCGGCACAATAATTAAGTTACTTAGTACCATATATACAGAAAATGTGTTAAAAACATTAAAGCTTATGGGCAGTAAAAAAATATTTGCGCTTAAAGTGAGAGCAACGCTCCCTGCGACAAATAAATAAATCTTATTTTTGAACTTAAACGATAAAAATTTATAAATAGGTTTGTAGAACAAAGTTATACCAAAAACAGCGGAAACACTCATCAAAAAGCCCAAATCGAACAGCTCTAGTGGGTTTATTATTAAAATAATAAATACAGACAAACTTAGCGTTGTCAAAGGGTCATTTTTGTTGCAAGTAATGCTAGAAAGTAAGTATACTATCGCCATAATTCCCGCTCGCTTTAGTCCGCCAGGGAAATTACAAAGGAAGCCATATAAAAGTATGGAAAGAACCACCGCAAAAAATTGCACAGTGGGGTTAATGCGTAGTTTTTTTAGTACGAAAATAAGTAGTGCAATCAAAAATCCTACATGAAGTCCGCTCACCGCAAAAATGTGGGATACACCTGCGCTTCTTATCAGCACATTGTCTTCATCGCGCAAACTGCTCTTATCCCCAAAAAGTAAACTTTTTACTATTCCAGTGTCTTCATCCGCCATATATCTACTTAGCACTCTAGTAATTTTGCCTTTTATCTTTTCAAAAATGTCCAGCTCTGCTTTGCTTATTTCTTTGGAATAAAACTGTGTGGATTCATAAAAAACATCGTCATTATAATAACTCATAGCGTAGGTGTCAAATACGGAAAAATCCATAGTTTTTATGGCGCCAAAGTATGTTATTTGCTCTCCAACTTTAGCTTCACTTCTTTTTAATAACACCTTGCCACCATACTTTTTGCCCTCAATAGTAAGGTCTGACAGCACTAGATTTTTGCCAACGCTCTCCACGACTTTACCGCTAATTTCGCAAGTTTTATCTATTTCTTTTACATTTATTTTGTAGTCAATCACATAACTGACACAACCAAGCGAAAAAGTAAAAAGAAGGACTAGTAACAAAATTTTCTTGAAAAAAAGGTAAAAAATAATACCAAGTAGCAATAAAGCTATTGGTATTATTATTGTCAAATATAAATTACTAAAGATAAGACCGCCTACAAATATGCCCAAACAAAATGCAATTACGCAAAAAACTATAATGCGCTTGTTGAGTATTCTTGGCATTTTATCTTCCTGGCAAAAACTTATTCTTATAGTCCTTTAGGGCTTTTTTGATAGTTTCTATGGCTTCTTCCTTGCTTGCAATATGTATGTTTGCCGTTCGCTTGCCTTCAAGCTCCTTATAAACGGTAAAGAAGTGACAAATTTCGTCCATAATATGGGTAGGAAGTTGGTCAATATTGGTGTAGTTATTATAATTCGGTTCCTTGAACGGTATTGCAATAATTTTTTCGTCTGCATAGCCGTCGTCTTCCATTCTTATCATGCCAATGGGGTAGCAACGGCAAATAGCCATAGGCTTAATTTCTTCGGTGCAAAGAACCAATACATCTAGTGGGTCATTGTCGTCACTATATGTACGGGGAATAAACCCATAGTTTGCCGGATAGTGCGTGGAGGTAAAAAGTATTCTGTCCAAAATAAGCAGTCCGCTTTGTTTGTCCAACTCGTACTTGTTTTTGCTGTTCTTTGATATTTCGATAACTGCCAAAAAATCATCAACGGCAATTCTTTCTTGACTTATGTCATGCCATACATTCATTTATAATATCTCCTTTTGAGTTAATTACATATAAAATATGCTAGTTGCAATACATATTTGCGCCGCATAGTAAAGAAAATGATTGATAGCGCACAGCGATTTGTCGTTAGGTCTGTCACCAAAATACATTTGGGTTAGCACTATATCGCTTAACAAGAACAGTACCATTCCCGATGCAAAAAGCGCCATTTTGTTATTTTTCATAACGATACCACAACCAATGGTAAGCGCACTCATAAATATTAGCATAAAGGCATACACAAGGGAGTGGATGGTAAACTTACCGAAGTTAAAACGCAATAATTTTTCTCCGCCAAGTATCATGGCAAATGCGCCTATTGCAGCAATCGCCAGGCATACACCTATGAGCGCTCCACCAACTACTTTGCTACCAAGAAATAGAGCAATTGCTACAAAATAAAAAATATGACCTATTCCGAAACTAACCATTCCGCTAGTTAGATAAATATCAACTTCCTTTCTGCCAGCATACACAACCTTTAGGTCTAGCACAATATCGCCAATAAGCCCCATAACCAAGCCAAGAATGACGAATGCTGCTGCTTGGATGTTATTAACTCCCGAATAAATAGCGGCTATTCCGATGCCAATAAAGCCTAGACTGGCCAAAACTTTTACTAGCATTGCAATGATTCCGCCACTAACATCTTTTGCGCCAATAGTGACTCTTACTACAACAAAGACAATCGTAAGTAAACTTGCCACAATAATCATCAAAACCATTATTTCCTCCATAAAATGCGAAAATTAACATAAATATCTATCATTAACTAATGATAGCACAATAACCTTATTTTTGTAAACACATTTGGACTTAATTGACTGTTATAAAAATAATAGTACTATGCATTTTTTTGACTACTACTCTCTAAATCTTCATAGTATTTGTAGTCCACTTTGCCTAGCATTGTTAGCTTTAGCTTGTCGGTGTTTTCTATTATTTTTGGTACCGCATAGGGCAAAAGCTCGTCCTTAATTTTGTTTATAATCCTATTTTTTAGACTAAAAGACAATTTGCCGTCTTTAGTGACTACCAAAAGTTTTAGCGCGGATTTATCTTCAAAAGTTGTTCTTATCGCGCAAGCGTGGACAATTTCCGATATTTCTTCCACCTTTTTTTCTACTTCTTGGGGAAAAATATTTATGCCACCTACTTTGTGCATTCTTTTTTCTCTGCCCCTATAATATAACTTGCCTTCACTGCTTAAGTAGCCAATGTCACCAGTATGGAGCCACTTTTTACCCTGCTCGTCAATATCTACTGGACTTTCTCCAGTAAGGTAGCCATTCATAAGTGACGGAGTGCAAACTAGTATTTCTCCTACCTTATCGTCTTTGGACTCCTCAAACGCAATCTTTAGTTCCACATTTGGTAGTGGCACGCCCAAAGAACCGTCATCTTTGCCATCAATATTGATAGTAACAACGCTTGCCGTTTCGCTCAGCCCATACCCTTCCATAATTTTGGTATCGTTGCCATACTGCCGTAATATGCTCTCAAACTTTTGCTTTACCACACTTTCTAACTTATCGCCACCACAAAATAGCAACTTGATGTGAGACAAGTATTCTCCGCCAAACTTTTTGTAATTAGCAAGGCGCCTAAACATACTAGGAACGCCAGAAATAATCTGAACTTTTTCTTTTTTTAGCAGTTTTGTAACTTTACTTTGAGAAAATACTGGCAGAAGTATTGTTCTACCATAGGTCATCATTAAGTGTACGCAAATCCCTAGCCCAAAGCCGTGGAACATAGGAAGTATCATTAGCATACCGTCACTTTTGCTAACATCATGAGAAGTAAGCACTAGATCAATGATGTTTTGGGCAAGCTCGTTAAAGGCATAGCTTGATAGAAGCACTGTTTTTTGTTCCCCCGTTGTGCCACTACTATGAAGTAGCACGGCGGTATCTTGACCGCTAAAGGTCCTTTCTTCGTACTTTACTGTATCCTGCCTAATGATGCTAGTATAGCTTATTGTATTTTTCGGATACAAACATCTCGCTGATGCAATAAATTTGGTAAAACCTTTCATATAATAGCCTGCATTGCATCCTATTGCGGTTATGCCGTTTTCTGCCAACTCTTTGCTATGCTCGCTCAAAAAACGGTCAAAAATAAAAATCCATTTACAGTTGGTTTCTTTAAGTATTTTTATTAACGCCTTAGTTTTTATCTTGGGATGAATTATATTTGCCACCGCTCCGATTTTGTTGATGGCATAAAAGCAAAAAATGGCTTGTGGAATGTTCGGCAAACAAATCGCCACACTTTCCCCAATTGCCACTTTTTTTTGTAAATAACAGGCTACTTTGTCTATTTCTTCAAACATTGTTTTACTAGAAATTTTGTTTCCGAAATAGTTTACTTTTTCTAAGTTTTTTCCATTTATAGCTTCTTTTATGTAGCTATACATAGACATGTTAGTATCAACTTTGATATTAAGCATTTTCTGTCAGGCTTTCTCCATCGTTAGTCTGCTCATTATCTGATTTTTTTAACCGAATTTTTTGATAAATCTTGTAGACTAGATACTTAAGGATAAATACCGTTACAATTGTTATTGTCCCACCAAAAAGAACATCGCTTAGATAGTGCGCTCTGTTTACTATTCTAGAAATTGCCACCAAGAATGTAAGCGCGGACGGCACTACATAAAACCATACCTTACGCTTGTTTAACCTTTCAAAAATTTCTGGCAGCATAATTATTACGAAACTTATAGCAGCTGAGGCGGTGTGTCCACTTGGGAAAGACTTGTAAGCGTCTTCGTCTTCTTCGCCGAACATATCGGGGAAGAACAAGTTCTCATTGTGTCGTCCAAAGGTGGGCTTGTACCAAGGAGTAAAGCCGGACAAATCTCCGCCTGCAATGTTGCCACCCTCAAGATTACGGAAGCGTTGGCGCGACCATAGCATCTTTAGGACAGTAACAATGCCTTGACTAACAACTACGCAAGCAAGGGTAAAAATAGCAAATATAACTAGCTTTTCCATAAAAGCTTTGTCCACTTTGTCGGTACCAAGTATGCTAAAGAAAGTGCCAAGCAGGGCAAAAAGTATAATGTAAAGTAGTTCCCATTTTATTTCCTTTGCGAACTTGCCAAACAAATAGTTGGTTAACAAAAAGAAACCTACGAAAGTAAGTACCAAAAGTATGGGCTTAAGAACTTTGTAGTATCTGTTATTTTTTTGCAGAGCTTGATAAAGTATGACAAAACAAATTGGTATTGCTAACCAAGCCACGCTGTCTCCTAAATAAGCAAAAAATTGACCGAATACACTTTCTCCGCTCCCGATAGCAATATTTATTTGAAGATCAAAAAAGGTAGCTACAGTCAGTAGCCCCAAAAACGCTATTGCACAAGAAGCAATAGCAATAACCGACTTTTTTGACATATTTCCTCCTAACAAATTAAGTATAATAATAATACCATATTGGCTATAAGAAAGCAATAATTAACAAAAAAAATACTAAAAGTTATTTCTTGGGATAAAAGCCTAAAAAACTATTTAAGTTGTTTGTCTTATTTATCTTGTTCACAATATCTGTGTAGTTTTCATTAAATACCACACTTAGACCGCATCCTAATTTTAGACTTGCAGGGGTGCTTATCGTAGTGCAGGCTACCCTTTCTTTGCTTAAAAAGTAGTTTAGTTTTAGTGCATCGCTTCTCGAACGATACACAGCTACAGTGTTCATTTTTTTATTCTCCTTTGAATATTTACAATTTTATCCTAATACATATATATTGATAAAGTTTTTTACTTGTGCCCATGGAGGATGAATGATTTACCTTGATAATGCCGCAACAACACGCTACAAACCCACTTGTGTCAAAGTTGCTGCCCTTAAAGAAATGTATCGCTCGGCAAATGCAGGAAGGGGCGCGCATATTGCCGCCATTAGTACTGCGCAAAGAATTGAGCAATGTAGAAGTACTATTTGTAAGCATTTTTTTGAGGGCAATGTTGTTTTTACCAAAAATTGCACTGAGGCTCTCAATTTGGGCATTCTGGGCGTAGAACCAGCTGATCAAGTAATATCTACCGCCCTGGAGCATAACTCCGTTCTCCGTCCCTTACACAGGCTCTCATTAGCGGGCAAAATAAATTTAACGCTACTTTCTCCAAATAGCAAAAGTAGCATAGAAAAGGCGTTAATAACCGCGCTAAAACTACCCACATCGCTAGTTGTTTTTACTGCTATGAGCAATGTAACAGGAGAAACTCTCCCCCTGGAAAAACTTTGCGCGATAGTAAAAGAACATTCTGATGCATACATACTTGTAGACATGGCGCAAGCTGCTGGCCACTTAAATATAAACTACCAAAACATTGATATGATTGCACTAAGCGGACACAAATCACTGCATGGTTTGCAAGGGACAGGTTTTCTCCTTTGCAAAAAAAATGTACGGCTAGTTCCTATCCTAAGCGGTGGCACTGGTACATCAAGTCTTAGCATCAGCACTCCTCTTGACATGCCAGACGGCATGGAAGCAGGCACGCTAAATTCGCCTGGAATATGCGCGCTTAACTCCGCCATTGATTGGACATTCCGCAATTACGACAAAATAAATTCTAAAATTACCCGCCTAACCGCAGCCTTAAAAGACGGGCTTTCGTCCATTAGCGGACTAACAGTATATTCTTGCCAAAATGGTCTGCTGCTTTGTAATTTTGCTCATATCTCTTGCACAGAAGTGAGCGACTATTTGTCCCGCCAATACGGGATATGCGTAAGGAGCGGACTACATTGCGCTCCCCTAATGCACAAGCATTTAGGCACTGCACCGTTAGGGGCGGTGAGATTTTCTGTGGGATATAACAACACTCTAACGGACATAGAAAAGACTATAGACGCTATGCTAGAACTATCGCACAAAACCTTTAGTTAAGACATATACATGAAAAAAAGGTCGGAGGCAAAAAATGGATGTAGCAGAGTATATAAGACGCAAGCAAAAGAACGAAAATGCTAGAGCTAAAGAGCAACCTAAGGCAACCACAACTGCAAGTAAGCAAAAGACAGAAACCAAGGGTAGTGAGCCTGACGATAACACCAAAGCTATGCTAAATAAGTATTCCAAAATGAATGAAGAACAGCTTATGCAAGAACTGTTCAAAGTAGCTAGCGTATCTAGCGGAAAAGTATCCCCAGAAACACTTGACGGCTTTTACAAAAACATTAGCGCAAAACTTACCCCGGAACAAGCAGCAAGAATGAGAGACCTTATATCACAACTAAAACGGAGCTAAAATAATGGATAATAATAATATGATGATGCTTTTACCTATGTTAATGGGGGGCAAAAACGGCAATATGACGGAAATGTTGCAAATGATGGGTGGCAGTAATCAAGATCCAATGATGACGGCGATGATGTCACTACTTAACAAAAACAATAATAACAACAATGGCAACAATGATAACAGTAACAATGGTAACAGTAACAATGCTACTAGCGTTAGTAGCAACGAGAATAATGGAGAAGTTAGTCAAATACCCGAAGAAGACAGCGTAAAATCTGCGCCCGTTGTGGGCAATGGCTTTTCTCCAATAAACGGAATGAGCGGTGACAGCATTATGGCTCTTATGAAAATATTCTTAGACTTAAACAAAAAATAAGTCAGGCGCATTGCCTGACTTATACACAATATTTATA
>CAYJBW010000046.1:2826-9955 GCA_964368255.1 uncultured Christensenella sp. | reverse complement strand
TATACCATTGCGCAAAGATATAGAAATAGTGTTTTCTATAAAGGTCAATCAACCTAATCCAGAAAAAGAAGAACAGCTAAGGACAAGCTATCTAAACTATTATAATTCCTTGAATCGTTTGGAATCGAGAAAGACCAAAAAGTTGGTTAGAGTGTCTACTTTTATGCTACTAACAGCGCTTGCGCTGCTTTTTGCCTATGGATTTTTTGCTGATTTTAGGGCAAGCAACATTCTTTCTAAGGTGCTTTTTGAAAGTATCCTAATAGGTGGTTGGGTTTTTGCTTGGGAAGCCGTTCACACCCTTTTTGTAGATATATTCGCCCCATTCCATCGCTTTCGAGAAATAAAAAGGTTTCTTAGGGCAGAAATAACTTTTAAGTATGCATAATATTTTGTTTTTTTGAGTGTCAGAATAATAATTACTTAGTGTTCAATTTAATTGCCATAATAGCGTTACAACTAGAACTTTATTCTCTTTAAGTCATAAAAAAAGGCAAGGAACGCACTCCTTGCCTTTCGAAATAAATTATTTGATTGGGTGTAACTCAATGTAACCCCGTGCGCCTAATGGCTCAAGCTGCAGCTTTGGATTGTCGTTGTCCCACGATACGCCTATTGCGCCAGGGTCGTACTTCTTCACAGCTTCTTGCAGAGCTATAATAGCTTCGCAATAGAATTCTTCGTCAAACGCCTCCCCTTGGAACATAAGATATTTCGAGTTAGGTAAATAAATAATGTCAAAACCTGCTGGCACTTCGCCTAAGTAATCGGCTTCTACTTCCACCCCTTGCACATACTCAGAAGTATTTGCTTTAATGTACTTTTTGGGTAGCCACATAGACACAGGCTCAGGGCTTATGCCTTTTATACTCAGTAGCTTGCCCCAAATATCGCAGCCGACTTCTTCACAATAGGCAAAATAATCTTTCGCGGCATTTCCCCGTTTTATTATTACCTTTCTGGCTGGTTTTTCTATCATTGTGATAAAAATATTAGTTGTTTCTTTCATAGACTTAATCTCCTTTTTTTTGTATTCGACATTGAAAGGATGAAAAAGTGGAATCATAACTGGGCTCATTGCGTATTCTTTAGGATTTAGACCGAATTCCTTATAAAATGCCCGTTGAAAGCTTTCTGGCGTGGAAAATCCGCAGTCTATCGCCACATCAATAATCTTAACCTTTTCGTCACGAAATCTCAGCGCAGAAATCGATAATCGTAACTTGCGGATATAAGATGCCACACTTAGACCTGTATACTGCAAAAACAGCCTACAAAGATACCAAGGTGAATAACCGCACACCGAGCTCAAAGCGGGCAAAGTTATCTCTTGGTTTATGTTCTCGCTAATATAATTTTGCATTTTGTAAACTGCTTCTGCTTTATGATCCAAAACTCACTCCTTTTTACTGTCAATTCGATTATAAGGCAGTTTGTGAAAAAAATCTTGACTTTTTTTGCTGTATATTTTGCTTAGGCAATTTAACTACGAATAAAAATTTACATCGTATTATATTTTGCAGAGGGAAAAAACTTATTTATTTCCATCTCTTTAGAGCACTTAAATGTTCTTTAAGTTCTACTCTCGCCTGCTCAGGCGTAAAAGTACATCCCGTTTCCTTGTTATACTCATCAAGAAATTTTAGGTTAGATTCTATCATCTCATCTATTGTTCTCTCGTGAGAGAATTTGCCTTTTTGGTAGCAATAAGTACAATAATCGGTACTGATACCATTATCTGCATTTGTACCAAAGTCTTCAAAAGCATTTAGGTTCATTCCACAGCTTTGGCATATAGGCTTATCCATTAAGCCAAGTAGTTCGTTTGCGGAAATGTTATATTTTTGGGAAATTAGCTTCAAAGTGTCTATGCTAGGCGAGGTAAGACCGTTTTCCCACCTTGACACCGCTTGCCTGCTAACAAAAAGATTGTTTGCCATGTCATCTTGTGACAAATTGTTTTGTTCCCGTATTTTTGTTATTGTTTTGCCTATGTCCATAATTCGCTCCCTGCTAACTTTACTTTATTACAATTATACAACCTGCTTAATGGTTTTACAAGCAACTATTTGTTGCTACAATTATCCTATTTCTAGGTAAACTTCTTTTAATCACCGGACTATCGGTGGCTTTCGTATACAATAAAAAACGGCAGGAAACATACCTGCCGTTTGTATCGTGTAGGGGTCTTTTTATGCCCAAACTGTGGGTACTCCGTCAACGAAGCGCCAATGTGTGCCGCCTGTTATTTCTGTTTCGGAATAGTAATAGCGATTAGCGGAGTAATGTAAAAAGCTATTTGCTGTGCCTATTTCCATTGCTTGCCACTGAACAGAATCTACGCCGCCATAATAAACTGTATTTATGCTACTACAAGAGTTGAATGCGTATTGCCCTATTATTGTTACACCTGCAGGGATAACTACACTTACTATCTTAGAACAGCCGTCAAATGCATAAATACCTATGCTTGTCACTTTGCTTGGGATGATAATTGCGGTAAGGGCATAACAATTATGGAATGCTCTTTCGCCTATTGTCACCAGTTCACTAGGTAGTGTGATTTCTGTAATATATCTACAGTGTTGGAATGCTGCATAGCCAATACTTGTAACCTTGCTATTATTTCCAAAAACAACAGTTTGTAGACCAGTATTCTTGAATGCCATCATTCCTATTGTTTCTACACTATTTGGTATTGATATTGATGTTAATAATATGCAATATTCAAATGCTGCATCCCCGATACTAACGAGTTTGCTGTTTTCTCCAAAAGTAACTGTTGTTAACTTCTCGCAATTATTAAAGGCACTGTTTCCTATAATCTTTACTTCGTCTGGAATACTTATTGATGCAATAGAGCTACGATTAAAAGCATATGCTCTTATTTGTGTAAGAGAACTGGGTAGTATCATTGATGTCAAGTAAATATTGTGTGAAAACGCTCCGGAACCTATCACTTTCAGTTGGCTATTCTCAGCAAATGTTACTGTTTGTAAACTTATACATTGATCAAATGCATAGTCTTCTATTATCCTTACACTAGCGGGTATATATACTGCCGAAATAGCTTGTCCACTAAAAGCGGATTGCCCAATAGCTTCTACACCGTCAGGAATTATGATATCATCTTCTTCGCCAACATACTTTATCAGTCTTTTGTAATCGCCACTATAATATGCATTATCTGTCTTTACAATATTACCTGAGAATATGTGTTCAAGTGAATAACTTTCCATCGCTATTATAAAGGTATTTGGTATCCTTACATAATCAAATACACCAGCAAATAGGGCGTTCAAGTCATTCAAAACAGTTGTTGCATGCTCTTCATTTTCGCATTGAACAGCTATTAGGTAAGATGCATCATAATACATATGTATCTCACCCCTGTCGCTCCTGTCTACTATATTGATATAAGAGTTTTTTGTCTCAAACAAATGTGAAAACAATGTTTTTACTTGAATTTGCTGCCAATAACTTTCTAGTTCCGTTGGCTCTTTCCAGCGTGCATACAGATATCCTTCCGCTGAGGCATCTATTGCATCTTGTATTGTATCGTACATCTCTCCGCTAAAGTTTGTATTTGTGAACCAACCACTAAAAATGTAATATGAGTGGACTGGATCAACTATTGAAGCTGACAGCGAGTAATATATATCTTCTGGATTGATACTAAGAACTCGACCTTCCAAGTCAAACTCTACGCCCCAAATAACTGAACAATCTGTAAAGCAATTTTCGCTCCAACCCTCAAGCTCGAAAGCAGCATCGGTATATATGATTCTGTTATTAAAAGCTCCTGCAAGTATAGTAGTAACACTTGAGGGAATTACTATAGAATATGAATCTACAGTTTTACCACCGGCATTGTACGAAAAAGCTTGCTCGCCAATATAGGCAAGGCTACTTGGTAGGAAAAGATCCATCAAAATAGAGCAGTTAAAGAAAGCATAATCATCGATGAGTTCTAGCTCACTGTCTTCTCCGAATGCTATTGTTTGTAAATCATAACAGTTACTAAAAGCGCTATAGCCTATACTCAAAAGACTGTCAGGAAATACTACGGATAGTAAGTTCTCACAATTACTGAACGCATTTTCGCCTATAGCCAGTAGTTGACTATTTGCTCCGAATGTAATGGTCATTAAATTATAACAGTACGCAAAAGCGTTATTCTTAATGCTTTTTGCGCTATCTGGTATAAATACCGAAGCAATGTCTTTGTCAGCAAACGCATCCGACGCTATAATTTCTATTCCACCAGGAATTACTATGTCATATTCATCGCCAAAATACTTTATAAACTTTTTGTAGTCGCCACTAAAGTAAGCGTCACTTGTTCTCACAATGTTGCCTGCAAGTATGTACTCTAATGAATAATATTCATTGGCTATCACCATAGTGCCGGGTATTCTTACATATATGTAGTTACCTTCATATTCATAATTTAGTGCATCGATAGCAGACAGGATATCTTCTTCGTTAGCGCATTCTACCGCCAAAACAGTAGAACGGTCTAGTAATAATGTTTTTTGCGCGAAGAAATTAGCATCTGGTCCAGTAATTTCTATAACATAGATAGGTATATAAAATAATTGAGAAAATACAACTTTATTTTGTTGCCAAGAAGATTCCAAATAAGTTGGGGTTCTCCAAGCTGCGTAGAAATTAAATATCTCAGTCTCACTATTTATTGCGTCATTTAGGGTGTCATATTTGGTTCCGCTAAATTGTGCATCTATATACCAACCGTCAAATATCAAAAATGGGTGATTAGGATTAGATAAGATTTCGATTTCTGGTTCGGTATAAATTGTATTGGTATCAATCGTTAGTACAGCGTTTGTGTTGGAATCGATTGTTATGCCCGTAATTATTGTACAACTTACAAAGCAATTATCCGCCCAGCTATCAAGAATATTAACCGTATCGGTATATATAGTTTTGTTGCTAAAAGCAGCTTCACCAATACTTACAATACTTTGTGGAACTAGTACCGCATACCATCCATTCGGACCGCCACCAGTTTCATCACCGAAGGCTCCACTACCTATACTTACCAAAGCGCTTGGAAGAAAAATGTCTGACAATAAATAACAATTATAAAAAGCGTTGTCACCAATAGTTGTTAGTCTGCTGTTTGCCCCGAATGTTATCTTTTGGAGAAATGTATTAACAAAAGCAGCATTTCCAATATTCGTAACGCTGTCAGGGAATGCCATGAATGCTAATTCTTCACAATCTATGAATGCTCTGTCACCTATATCGAGCAATTTGCTTGCTCCGAATGTGACCATCTCTAAACTGCTACATCCACTAAAGGCTTCTATCCCAATGCTTATTACATTGTCAGGAATTGCTATGGATAATAGTGAACTGCAAATGCTAAATGCATTATCACCTATTATAGTTACTCTGTCAGGAATGGTTATTGAAGTCAATGACTCACACTCCGAGAATAAACCCGCCTCGATTGCAGTTATTTGCGGATTATCTCCGAAAATTACATTTTTTAGCAATGAACAGGAATAAAAAGCTTCGCCACCCATCCCGGCTATAGTATCCGGAATAATTACTGTTTCCATTAACGCAGAGCTGAACCCATTCTCGGCTATATATATAACTTGCTGTCCGTTATAAAGTGAAGGAATGGTTATGATCTTCTTAGATGTTGCTTCTCCGCAACTAACTGCGTAACCGCCCTCTATTGCTGCGAACACTAAGCCGGTTGTATACCAAATAGCATTTACTGTGGTTTCTGTAGTAATGTTGGTAAATGTCTTATCCCAACTGCTAAATGTGTGGTCTTTCTTTGTTATCTCTGTTGGAGCGGTTGCTCCGCTTACGTACGGAACTTGTTCACTCTTTAGGACTTTTCCATCATCATCTTTGAACAAAACTGTGTACTTTCTTACACTTTCCGAGAACTTAGCGGTGACAACGATATCTTCAACAATATTGTCAAATGCTTTGTCCCAAGCGTCAAATGTATAAGTTATCTCTATGGTTGGTTCTTTCGTCGGCTCTGCGGGAGCAGTTGCAGCGCTTCCGTATGCTACTTGCTCGCTCTTTAACTCCGTCCCGTCATAGTTTTTGAAAGTAACATTATATTTATTGGTTACTTGGCTGTATGTAGCTGTGACAGTAGTTGTTCCCGTTATATTGTCAAAATTTTTGTCCCAAGCGCTAAATGTATATGTATATTGGGCATTAGCTGCTCTTGTGGGATTGTTTGGAGCGGTTGCCGCGCTTCCGTATACAACTTGTTCGGTTTTTAGCTCCGTCCCGTCATAGTTTTTGAAAGTAACAGTATATTTATTTGTTACTTGGCTGTATGTAGCGGTGACAATAGTTGTTCCCATTATATTATTAAAAGTTTTGTCCCAACCACTAAAAGTATATGTATACTGAGCAGTAGCTTCTTGTGTTGGATCTGCTGGAGCGGTTGCACTACTTCCGTATGCTACTTGCTCAATCTTTAATAATGTGCCGTCGAAGTTGTTAAAAGTAACAGTATACTTTCTTGCACTTTCTTTATACTTAGCGGTGACAATAGTGTTTTCTACAATATTATCAAATGCTTTGTCCCAATCGTCAAAGATATAAGTATTTTCTACAGTAGCATCTCTTGTAGGATGTGCTGGAGCTGTTGCCGCGCTTCCGTAAGCTACTTGCTCGGTCTTAATCTCTGAGCCATCATAGTTATTGAAAGTTACGGTATATACATTAGTTGTTTGTGTATATGTAGCGGTAATAATAGTTTCTGCTGTTATAATGTCAAACGCTTTGTCCCAGCTGTCAAATGTAAATGTGTACTGAGCAGTTGGCTCTTTTGTGGGCTCTGTTGGAGCTGTTGCGCCACTGCCCTTTTCTACTTCCTGAGTTTCTAATACTTCTCCGTCCCAATTTTTGAAAGTGACATTATACTTTCTTGTACCTTCCGTAAACTTAGCGGTAACGGTAGTTGTTCCAGTAATATTGTCAAATGCTTTATCCCAGCCATCGAAAGTGTAAGAATTATTTTCGGTAGGCTCTCTTGTTGGCACCGCTGGAGCTGTTGCACTACTCCCGTAAGGAACTTGCTCAGTTTTTAATTCCGTTCCTTCATAGTTTAGGAAGGTAACAG
>CAYJBW010000046.1:0-2726 GCA_964368255.1 uncultured Christensenella sp. | reverse complement strand
ACTTGCTCAGTTTTTAATTCCGTTCCTTCATAGTTTAGGAAGGTAACAGCATATTTGTTGATAGTTTGTGAGTAATTAGCAGTAACTATCGTTGCTTCGGTGATATTATCAAATGCTTTGTCCCAACCTGTAAAAGCATATGTATACTGAGCCGTTGCCGTCCTTGTGGGGTTAGCTGGCGCAGTTGCTCCATTACCCTTTGCCACTTCTTGAGTTTTTAGCACCGTTCCGTCCCAGTCTTTGAAGGTAATAACAACAATCTTGCTCACCCACTTTGCGTACACGGTCATATTCTCACTTAACGGCACATTTAATAAAGAATTAGCTGTGAAGGGCATTTCCCAGATGTTCTTGTCCCAAAACCACCCACCAAAATCAAATCCATCTTTCTTTGGGTCGCTTGGCATTTTGATTTCTGAATTACCTTTTGTCGATAAAGTGGAATAAACTTCTCCGTCAACTTCAAAATTAACGGTAAAATCTATATCTTTACTACATGCAAATAACACAGTAGACAATAAAACCAGTACTACTATCAGCATTAACTTGGATTTTTTCATTTTCCATCCACAGTCTTGAGTGTTATAATAAATGAAAAGAGTGTGATACAAAAATCCACTCCAATACACCAATATACATTATATATGAAGTCACAAAAAAATAGCAACACTTATTTACTAAATTTTACCTTTTTGTGCGATAAGATGTCTTATTGGTCTTATTTTATAAATAAGTCGAAAGTTATTTCTTCATAAAAAATACTGTTTGACAAAAAAGTTCTCACAGTTTGCATAAAGAAAGGAGCATTACGCTCCTTTCTTTTGACATTGTAAGTAAATCTTAAATAATTCCCAACCCAGAATTTAGGTAATTCTTAGATAATTCCTAACGGTATAAGGATTACTAATAACAAAGCAACTAGCCCCCACACACTTGCGAGAAAAATCTTTTGCGTTTTTGGCTTGGCATCTGGCACAAGGTAAGAAGCCAAGAAGAACGGAATATAAGTTGTGATAAATACTGGCAACGCTCCCCACCACTTGTAAACCCAAATAAAAGCTGGCGTTGAAGCAAGGAAAATCTCTACCAAGCTAAAAAATAATGCGTTTGCCACCGCAAAAAACCACCTGTTATTTATACCAAGTATTTTTTTGTTTTTGTCTTCCGGAAGTAGCTTGCTTGTTGCAAGACCGGCTATTGCGAACATCATGGATAGTTCCCAACTGACACCAATTAGTAATATAAAAGATGTGGATTCTGGCGAAACCGTCCATAAGGCGTATCCTGAAGCAGACTGAATAATAGCATTAGTAATTTCGTACAGCCAATGTACACCATAAAGAGAAAGCCCTGCTACAACGGCTTTGTAATTTTTCTTTTTGAGTTCGGTTGCGTAAATGTAGACAACTACAGCTAGTATAAATATAAATGTCCAGTTGAAGTTATTAGTGCTTCTGATTGCTTGCGCTGCCCTATCTGCAGCGACTTTGTTAATAGGACTGCCAAATAACATAAAACCCTCCAATTTTCCCTTAATAACTTTATTGTATCACAATGACCGTAGCACTGTCAATAGCAGTATTTTTTTTAATTTCTAAAACTTAAGTGGTATTTAATATTTGCAATAAGCAAATTAGCACACCCTTACTTGCGCTAAAGAAACTTAATTGTTTTTTGCAATCTTTTATCTAAAAATCTTCGTCAAAGCCGTCAAAGTCGCCATCAAATTCTTCGTCTTCGTCATCGTGTGACAAAACATTCTCATAAATATCGACTTCTCCGTCATCATTCAAGTCAAATCCACCGAAAGGACCATAATCATAATTGCTAGCGCTCAAAATAACCTCCCGAAATAATGTTAGTTTTTCCGAATTGTTCTAATGATAATATCATAATAACACCTTAGTTATTACCGTTTCTATAGTAATTCAAAACCATAAAAATAGTATTTTATATAAAAACAGTATGTGATATAGGGCGCAGTTATTAACACTAATTTGCCTTTATACCTTTAAGATATTCCGTTATTACCGACCTTGTTCTACCCACATAATCATATTCTGTATTATATAAACACCATTCAAGTGTTAGACCAACCATTATAGTTTTTATATTCTCTGCTAAAGCGACAGAGTCAGTTTCTATAAATTCTCCACTTTTTAGCCCTCTATCATACAGCTCTTCAAACAAAAATGGCAGATCAAAGGTATTTTTATGAGAAGAACCTGTTGTTGCGCTTCTTTCTATAAAAATTTTGTACATAGTTCTTACCGTTTCTATGCTCATAGATTGTGTCATTGCGCTTATACTGCAAGCTATTTCTACCATCAATTCCGTTGCCGAAAGATTTTTGTCCAGTTTGTTAAAATAATCTATAACTTTATTTTGCACATCACCTAATCCGTCAAACATCATATAAATAGATAGGTCTTCTTTAGAAAGAAAATATACATAAAATGAGCCCCTTGCTACCCCCGCTTCTTTTACAATATCGTCAATACTCACCGCATTGTAGCCGTACTTAGTAAATAGAGCTTTTGCCGTCTCATAAATTTTACTTCTAGTTTCCGCTGCTTTTATCTGTCTTTGAGTCATTTTTTTTGCCATAAAAGCTCCTTTTTTTTTCGTTAATACTTGACATATGAATATTTCAGAATATAATGATATTAGTGACATATTCATTGACACCGTCTAGTTTCATTATACATAGTCATTGACTTTATGTC
>CAYJBW010000045.1:0-10088 GCA_964368255.1 uncultured Christensenella sp. | reverse complement strand
AACAAAGAGCGGCTATAAGGATTTTACTTATACGATATCTAACAAAATTGATAGCAACTTTGTTGATGCCCTTAGAATGATAACCGCCCTAAAAAATGCCCGTATCGGTATACTGGGCTATAGAGCGCATGGATTCTTTAATGTAGGCGTTGACGAACTAGCGCTTTACAACAAGTACGGTTGCTTAGTTGACCATTATGAGCTTAGCGAAGTATTCGATTGTAAAGCTAACAATGAGCATGTGGAATACTATCTAACTAAATTAAATAAAGTATTTGATATTAGCGGAATAACAAGCGAACAGGCTACCAAAACGGCAACTTTGGCAGCCAAACTTAAAGCTTTTATGGATAATAAAACAATTAGTGTACTTGCTGTAAGATGTTGGCCAGAGTTTGCAGCAGGCTTTGGCATAGCTCCTTGCGCCGCTATGTCACTGCTACAAGATGAAGGATACATACTTGCTTGTGAAGGAGATATTGACTGTGGCATTACTATGCTATGTCATCAAGCCGTGGGAGCAGTTACTCCATTTATGGCAGACCTATCCCAAGTTAATTTGGAGCAAGATTTTGCACTGATGTGGCACTGCGGAGTGGCTCCTTGTTCACTTTGTGACGGAGTTTGCACCCCCACACTTGACACCTATTTCGCTGGTGGCAGGGGTGTTACTGCTGGTTTTGTTATGAAATCGGGAGAAATGAACATGGCTAGGCTTGACAGCGTAAACGGACATTATAGGTTGCTACAAGAAAGGGGCAAAGCAATACCAATGGAAAAGCAGCTTACAGGTACTTATGCAAAGTGTGTATTTGATAATGGTATGAAAGCTGTACTTGACAAGGTAGTTTATACGGGTGTTGCTCACCATGTATCTATGGTGTACGGCGACTTTACTAAGAGCTTCGAAATTTTCGCTCGCCTAACACAAACGGAGATATTATAGTATGCTACAAACGCTAACGCAAAAGAATCCGCAGTTAAAGTTTTTTAGCGCAAATGACAGTAACGAGTTATTCCAAAAAGTGAACATTGATTATAGCGATGTAATTTTGCTAAGCGGAAAGCTAACATTTGATAAAGACAATAACTATATTGCAAATGACCAAAGCATGCTAGAACTAACTTCTATTAAAACTACCGAAAGGGAAATTTTTGGTGAGCTACCCATTCAAGCAGGTTGGTGCTATGGTGGCAACAAGTTTATGCAGGGCATGGAGTGGCACAAGAGCAGTGAAGTAGTAGTTGCTTGTAGCGATTGTGTTCTGCTACTTGGCTCGTATAATGATGTAGTTGATAACCAATACGAGAGTAGCAAAGCTATAGCTTTGTACCTAAAGAAAGGGGAGGCGGCGGAGCTTCTTCCCCTAACTTTGCACTTAGCTCCCTTACCCGTGGATGAATATTTTAAGGTAGGTATAATACTGCCCAAAGGCACAAATTTGCCACTTGCTGGTGGAATAAGTGGCAGTTTACGGGCAATTAACAAATGGTTACTTGTTCATAAGGATAACGAAAAAGGCATAAAAAATGGGGGTATGATAGGCGTTGTTGGAAAGAACCTGTCATTAAACAACTAATATGAAAAACAAAGTTGTCGATATTTTGTTCGTTACAGGCATGGTGCTTTCTTGGGCAACTTATTTTTCGGTGTCAAAATGGGCAGTAGGCTACACAAGTTCGGTTTTTTTGGCGGGCTTTTTGCTAAGATTGGCGGCTTTTATTTTTCTTACAGTTTATATAATCATCAAGGGTGAAGCAAAAAAGCTATTTTCCTACGGCAAATTGACTATTCTTTTGTTAGTAATTGGACTACTTGGCTATTTGCTTGACACATTTGCTAATTTAGGATTTAGTCGTAGCTCGGTAAGCACTGGCACAGTACTATTAAAAACCGACATTCTTATGGTAAATATTATTTCCGCTGTGCTACTAAAAGAAAAGCTTTATTTATCGGATTGGATAGGCACAGCAATAATGCTAGTTGGGGTTATTTTGGTACTCAATATTGACTTTAAGTCCTTCCACTTTAATTGGTATGACATATTCTTTATTTTGAGCGCACTTTCTGTTACTATCAATGCTTTTGTAATTAAGGGTGTACAAAAAAAGGGTGTTAGCAGTGACACAATAGCATATTATAATAACTTCACAGTAATGCTGTTATTTTTTATTAGCGCGCTAATAGGTACCGATTTAGCTAGCTTTAGCACCCTAAACACTGACTTTAAGTTTTTTGCGCTTATATTTTTAGGTGGACTTGCTCAGAGTTTAATTTACATTTTCTACTACAGAAATCTAAAAAAATTCCCTGTTTGGGTGGTAAAACTATATTTACTTTTCGTTCCCATAGTAAGCTGTTTTGTGGGGGTAATTGTCTTTGGCGAAACAATAATTTTGTTACAATATATAGGAATTGCGCTTGTCCTTTGTGGCGCAGTTGTTATTATTCTCAGAAATAAATTTAACAAAAAGAAGGAGGAGGCTATATGCAAATAACAACTAATAACGGTGTGTTGTCAGTATATCATAACGAAAAATTGGTGCTAAAACACAGCAAGGAAAGCCCTTTTGTCAGTGCCCTAGAGCAGAATATAAAGTATAAGTCCAGCCACGGCTCGTTCAAGGTCAATGCTAAGATAAAGGAAAAAATACCCTTAACTAATGCTACTATTAGCAAAGACAATGCAGGTATAGAGTTTAGCGGAGAGAATGTAAAATTGTCGTTAAAATTTTACGAAAAAGATAACACATTGTATTGCGATATGCGCACAGAATCAAATCTTGGATTTAGTTTTTGCTTCCCTTCGGAAAAAAACGAAGCATTTTTTGGGGGCGGAGAGCAGTATCGTAAGCTAAATATGAAGGGCGAGAAAATAATAAATTTTGTTTCCGAACATATCAAAGTAAAGCCTATAGTGCAAAAAACCGTATTAAAGATGTTCCCCTACAAAGAAAAAGACCATAAGGATATATCCACATATTCCCCCATGTCCACCTATGTTTCTAGCAATAAGTATGCACTGCGTTTTGATATTGATAGCTATGGTGTGGCGGACTTTACCGCCGATAATGTATCGGTATTTAGCTTTGAAGAATGCCCGAAAAATTTTGTTTATGTTAGCGGAGAATGCTTTAAGGAAATAGGCAAGAAGCTAAACGCCAACATACCGAATAATGAAAGGCTACCAGATTGGGCATATGACGGCATGATACTGGGCGTACAAGGTGGGATAGACCGTGCAATTGCTAAAGTTGGCGACATGCAAAAGGCTAACGCTGCAATATGCGGAGTATGGTGTCAAGACTGGAGCGGAAAGAAGGTAACAGCTGTAGGTTCTCAAGTTTATTGGAACTGGGAAGTTGATGAAAAAACCTATTCAAATCTTATGGAAAGAGTAAATGAACTACACAATAAAGGTGTGCGCTTTTTGGCTTATATAAACCCATATTTAGTTAAAGACGGCAAAATGTACAACTATTGTAAGGACAATGGCTATTTGATAAAAAACAACTTAGGCGAAGTTTATCACATTAAGTCCACAACTTTTGATGCTGGTATGATGGATTTGACACATCCACAAATGGTAGAGTATCTAAAAGAAACAATAATTAAGAAGAATATGCTTGACTTAGGTATAGACGGCTATATGGCGGATTTTGGTGAGTATTTACCAACGGATAGCGTGCTACATGCTGGCGATGCTACCAAGTTGCACAACATGTGGCCCACGCTTTGGGCAAAAATAAACCGCGAAGCAATAGAGAGTCACGAGAGGAGCGCAGAAATATTTTTCTTCACAAGGTCGGGCTACAATGGCGCGCAAAGTCACACATCCATTATGTGGAATGGCGACCAACATACTGACTTTAGTAAGGATTATGGTATGGGATGCGTACTGCCTGCCACATTTAATTTAGGATTTTCGGGCATGACGGCTGTGCATAGCGATATAGGCGGGTTTATTAGTTTTGGGTCACTAAAAAGAGATGACGAACTTTTTGTTAGATGGACGGAAAGCAATGTGTTTTCGCCCCTGCTTCGTTCTCACGAAACGATAAAGCCTGAGCAAAATGCCCAACCTTATGACCCTAGCATTTTGCCAATGGTTGCTAAGCTGTCTTTATTACACAAAGAATTAAAGCCCTATCTAATGGACTGCATGGCGCAAGCAAATGAAGGTATCCCAGTAATGCGTCCAGACTTTTATAACTCTAATGACTATGCTAATCATAAGGATACTTATAGCTTTATGCTTGGTGACGAAGTTTTTGTTGCCCCGGTAATAGAACGCGGAGCCACCACAAGGAAAGTTTCTTTGCCAAAAGGTGAGTGGATAAGACTATTTGAAGGCAAATGTTTTCAAGGCGGCAGTGACTATACAGTAGATGCGCCCTTAGGCTATCCCGTTGCTTTTTATCTATCGGGTGGCAAATACCAAAGTTTGTTTGACAGTATAAAACTATAAAAAATCCTTTTAATAGTTTATAGCAAAAGCGGGCGTTGCTTGCTTTTGCTTTTTTTATTTTGCGTCTAAAATGTTTTATTGTGACTATGTCACGGAAAAGGCCGAGTAAAAAAAAGTAAAATAAATAAAAAAGATACTATGGAGGTAAATATGGCAAAATATGTATGCAGTGTATGCGGATTTGTTTATGACGAAAAGGAAGGTTACGCAGACGATAACATTGCCCCAGGCACTCTTTGGGCGGATGTTCCAAGCGATTGGGTTTGTCCGGTATGCGGAGTGGATAAAACGGAGTTCGAGTTGGAATAATAATTACAAATAAGAAGCAAAACTTTGGAGGATTGACATGAAAATAGTTGTTGTAGGTGGCGTTGCAGGCGGTGCCACCGCTGTTGCACGCCTTAGAAGGTTGTCCGAAGAATACAAGATTATTATGATAGAGAGAGATGAGTACATCTCTTATGCAAATTGTGGTTTGCCCTACTACATTGGCGATGTCATTACCGACAAAGAACGGTTGCAAGTGCAAACGGTAAAGGCAATGAGCAAACGCTTTAATGTGGACATCAGAACAAAGAATGAAGTTGTGTCAATAGATAGGCAAAACAAAACTATTCTAATAAAAGATTTAACAACAGGCAAAGAGTACCAAGAGAGCTATGACAAACTGATTCTCTCTTGCGGAGCAAAACCTATTGTGCCTAATATTAAAGGTATAAAAGATTGCGACAACCTTTTTGTACTGAGAAACATACCCGACACCTACAAGATTAAAGATTATATAACAAACAACGATATAAAAAATGTAGTGGTCGCCGGTGGTGGTTTTATTGGTGTAGAAATGGCAGAAAACCTTGCTGCGTTAGGCATAAATGTCACTCTTGTGGAAAAAGAAAAGCAAGTTATGCGGAATTTAGACTTCGAAATGGCGCAAATGGTACACGAAGAACTGAATATTCACGGTGTTAATATTGTGCTTAATGACGGCGTAAAGGAATTTTCTGATAACGGCAGAGTGGTAAAGTTGGACAGTGGTAACGAAATAGCCACGGATATGATTATTCTATCTTTAGGCGTGGTGCCAGAAAGTATGCTAGCAGAAAAAGCTAGTTACAAGTTAGGCAAAAAAGGTCATGTCATAACGGACGATAATTTTAATGTTATTGACAAAGAATCTGACAAAGTTGATGTAGATGTATTCGCAATAGGGGATATGATAGAAGTAACAAACGCTTTTGACGGCAGTAGTTACGCTGTGCCACTAGCTTGGGGCGCGAACCGTCAGGGCAGACTTGTAGCCGACTATATCAGCGGAATAAAAATAAAAAAGAGCAAAATAATGGGCGCAAGCGTCATTAAGGTGTGCGACCTAACCGTTGCTTCTACGGGCATGAATGAAGCTAGTTTGAAAACAAGTGGCGTTAAATATACCGCAATTCACGCGCATAGAGCCAACCACGCAAGTTATTACCCCAATTCTACCAACATTGCGCTAAAACTACTTTATGGCGAAGACGGCAGAATATTCGGCGCGCAAGCAATAGGCAGAGAGGGTACGGAAAAGCGCATTGATGTAATCTCTACAGTTATGCGCCTTGGTGGCAGTGTGTACGACCTAAGTGACCTAGAACTATGCTATGCCCCGCCCTATTCTTCGGCAAAAGACCCCGTTAACATACTTGGGTATATGGCAGAGAACATAGCAAGTGGCAGTCACAAAGTGGTCTATCATGACCAGATTGACCAAAAGATAAAAGACGGGGGACTACTTATTGATGTAAGGACACCTTTTGAGTTCAAAAACGGCCACATAAAGGGAGCAATAAACTTGGATGTGGACAATTTGAGAGATAATTTAGACAAAATTACAGTTAGCAAGGACACCCCGATTTATGTTACTTGCAGAGTGGGACTTAGAGCATATATAGCGATAAAGATACTAAAGGGGAATGGTTTTACTAACTTGTACAACCTTTCTGGCGGTTATTCTACCTATTTAAGTTATACCTACAAACTGCACACAAGCAAGGTTAACACAAAGAAAGAAGGTAATGACGAACAAATATTTAACGAAACGAAAGAAATAGATGTAACAGGCATACAATGCCCTGGTCCCCTTATGGCAACATATAAGGCGCTAAGTAATATGGAAGTAGGCGAAAGGTTAAAAGTAATCGCAACTGACAGTGGATTTGGCGCGGATATTAAGAACTGGTGCATGACTAACGGTCATTTCTTGCAAGATTTAACGATAGATAGCGGTAAGTATATAGCAACACTATCAAAGGGCGCTAAAGAAAAGGAGATAAATATGGGCAATCAAGACAATGCAACAATAGTTGTATTTAGCGGAGAGCTTGACAAGGTGCTTGCTTCCATGATAATTGCGCAAGGCGCAGCAGCTCAAGGCAAAAATGTAACAATGTTTTTTACCTTCTGGGGGCTTAATGCGCTAAGAAAGGACAACAAAGTAAGGGTAAAAAAGACAGCTATAGAAAAGATGTTCGGCGCGATGATGCCACGGGGCGCAGACAAATTACCGCTTTCTAATATGAATATGGCAGGCATGGGACAAAAAATGATTAAGTCCATAATGCGGAAGAACAATGTGGACAGCTTGCCAGTTATGATTGCCAAAGCTAAAGAAGCAGGGGTAAAAATGATAGCTTGCACTATGAGTATGGACCTTATGGGCATTAAGAATGAAGAACTTATTGAGGGCATAGAGTACGCAGGAGTTGCCACATATATAGCAAATAATGAGAATGTAGGCACAACATTATTTATCTAAAAAATCCAAAAATAATATTTATTTTTACAATTTAGATTGCCTTACGGCAGTCTTTTTTGTATTATGAATATATATAGTAGGTAAATTCATAGGAGAATAATATATGGAAATTATTAAAGATATGGAGTTTTATAATCTCTTAACTGACAGTGAGAAAAGTTTGGTTATGCAAACTTCAGCCAAAAAATCCTATGGCAAAGGGGAGCGCATACACGGCGACAACGGAGAATGCTCCGGAATGCTCATTGTGCTTAGTGGTAAGCTAAGAGCTTATATGTTGTCAGAACAGGGCAGAGAGATAACCCTATACTATTTAGAAAAGGACGAAATCTGCATAATGTCCGCTTCTTGCGTGATGAACTGTATAGCTTTTGAAGTGCATATTGAAGCTGACAGCCACACAACGGTTGTGCAAATACCGGCGCAAACATTTTCTACCATAGAAAAGCAAAATATCTATATGCAAAACTACGCCCTAAAATTAGCTGTGGAAAGATTTTCTGATGTAATGTGGGCAATGCAACAACTACTTTTTTTTAGCATGGACAAAAGGCTCGCTATGTACCTTTATGACGAAAGCTCCAAGGCAAAGACCTTAGAGCTTATAGTAACGCACGAAGAAATAGCTAAAAGTCTGGCTTCCGCCAGGGAAGTAGTAACAAGAATACTACAAAACTTTCAAAAAGCAGGTATTGTAGAACTTTCTCGTGGAAAGATTGCTATAAAAGACACCAAAGCTCTTGCTAGTCTATGTGACTAGTTAAGCATGGCAAGAAGTTTCTCTTTGGACTGAAGTCCCACAGCTTTGTTACTAACTTTGCCATCTTTGAATGCAATAATTGTGGGGATACTCATAACGCCATATTCTGAAGCAAGTTTGTTTTGGCTATCTACATTTACTTTGCAAATCTTGGCATGAGTAACTTCTTCTGCTAGTTTGTCAATAACGGGGGACAGCATTTTGCATGGTCCGCACCAGTCCGCATAAAAATCAACAAGTACAGGTATATCACTTTTTAGCACTTCGGCATCAAAGCTTTCTTTTGTTAAAACAATAGGTTTCATAATTAAATCTCCTTTTTTCTTTAGTATATACAATTTGCCCTTACTATATCGGTGACATAATCACATTACTTGGCAAAAGTATAAAGCTTTTATGAAAAATTTTATATTCCGCCAGTAAGTTCGTCATTAAACCAAAGAGAATTGTTTTCTACCTTGATAGTAAATATGTTGTTAAGGTCGTCATTATCTTTAGCTTGATGTTGCTTTAGCAGTAAAGTATTATTGTCCATTTTACCCAGTATCTCTATTTTGCCACGAATGTGGCTCATAATAAAGCGAAATCTTTTGTCCACGCCAGATAGTTCCGCCTTTGTTTTGTCCACAAGCTCCACTGCCTTTAGTAGTGGCACCGCAAACAAGTCTTTGACGCCCTTAACGGGGCGGCATTGGAATAGGTAGTACGGACTTATGCCGTTGCTTGTCATTTTGGTAAACAAGGATTTTAGCGTTTTTACATCGTCATTTACGCCCTTTAGTAGCACCGTTTGGTTGAGAAGTGGTACACCTGCTTCTCTTAGCATGTCGGTGGCTTTGATAGCTTCTTTAGTGAACTCTCTGGGGTGATTAAACTGCGTGACGACAAAAATAGTTTTTATTTTGCTGTATGTCCGCAAAATATCTAGTAGCTCAGGGTCGTTATATATCCTTTGGGGCAGGACAACTGGTGTTCTGCTACCAAACCGAATGAACTTCACATGTTCTATTTGTGAAAAGTTCTCTAAATATTTTTTTATAATTTTGTTGGAATTTAGCAAGGCATCGCCACCGCTAATTAAAATATTGTTGACTTCGGGATGATTTCTTACATATTCTATCGCTTCGTCAGTGAACTTTAGTATTTCTTCTTCGGATTGTCCCACTAATCTTTTTCGGAAACAGTGCCTACAATACATTGCGCACACATTGGTGGAAAGTAGTAGTACTGTGCTGTCATATTTATGTTGTATGCCACCGCCTACAGTGTTGGAGCCTTCTCCGCTAGTGTCTTCATTGCCACCTGCCGCTCCTTCCCTTATCGATGCTATGCACATTTTATATATTGGGTCGGAATAGTCTTTTTTCTTAATCAGGTTCAAATAATAGTTTGGGATTGACATTGGATATTTGTCCGTAATTTTGTTAAGACTGTCATAATCTTGTATTTCAAACCCTAATTCTTTTAGTTCCTTTAGCGTTGTTACGCTATTTTGTAAATCTTTTTGCCATGTTGTTCTTTCTAATTGCATCAAGTACCTCCAGTTTTCATTATTGATATTTTATCATAAAATGGGCTGTTTTGCAAACATGGCTCCACTTTTTTTGTCATAAAACAAATTTTTTTGTAGCCAAAAGTAAATTGTGTCAAGAAAGCAAGAACATAAAAAACCCTATTTTCATATAAAAATAACATAGGGATGAATTATGAAAAGGGCTGTTTTTGTGGAATTGATGGATAAGAGATATCAGTATGTTTTGGAACTACTTAAAGATGAAGGTTTTTTGTCATTTGCTTTAGGTGAAGAAGAATTGTATCCTGATTATCAAAAAATCTATGTTATGTCCCTACTTTTTGAAGTAAATGTCACTTTAGCTAGAGAACTGGAGAGCAATTCTTATCTGTTTTGTAATACGCTAAGTGATGAAGTTGCAAAAATAATTGCAGAAAAAAACATTACACACATAAACATGTTGAAAGATGAGCTATTTTTATTCAAAAATGCTTATTTAACATCGGAATGCGCCTTACACTACATTATAGAAAATACAGCCTCGTCGCTAATGGA
>CAYJBW010000044.1:0-10736 GCA_964368255.1 uncultured Christensenella sp. | reverse complement strand
TTTTGAAAGAATATCAAGCAGCGCAAGCATAGTATAATCTATTTTTTCGATTTTGTCAGTTTTTAACGCTATTGTTTCTGTTTCTGTAAAGTTTTCTAAGATATCTTTTATACCCCTGATATTGCATATTTCGTTGCCAAAAAAATAAATTGGTAATTTGCCCTTATTTAGCGTGGCAATTTGCTTGTTTATTTCTTTAACTATAAAAAATAGCGTAGTAATTGCATGCTTATTAACTTCACTTATTGGGAAGGATGCGTGATTGTAATCAGCAATAATGTACTTGCCAGCATCCGCTATTGGTAAGTTAAAATTTAGCTTAGCAATTAACTTTGTTGCGCAATCTCTGTCAATGTTAAGTAAATCCATTAAGGCAAGGTGTACATATTCTCCGCCCCATTCTACTGAAGCAGTATGAAGTATTTGGTTGTTTTCACAAAGACAAACATCTGTTGTGCGTTCATTTAAGGCAACAAATATGCTCTTTTCTATAATACTTGTTTGGTTTACTTTGTGCAAAGCAAGCAAGGAGCTTGCAAAAAAAGTAACGGACTTACCTAACCTTTTGGCACATGTAGAAAAAAGCTCTTCTATGCTCTCATCTAGTGCTAATTGTTCTACTACTACGCTAAAAGTTTTGCCGGTGTGTCCAACTGGCGGTTCGCTATAGCTAATATTATCAATTTTGTATGATAGCGGGAACAAATTGACTGCCTTAAAGCCACTATCCGATACAAAAAACTTGCTTAGCGCTCTGTCAATGTCCTTATTTTCTACGCTCTTATTGCCTAAGAGTTTGCTTCTTTCCTGTGTTTTTGTGCGGAAAAAGCGCTGTGGAAGCACTACATAAAAATTATTGATACTTATGTTAGTCTTTGCTTCGCACTCCTTAAATGACTGTTGAATAAGCACAAAAAGTTCTTCAGCGTTATTAAAGCGCCCACTTTCAAAGCCTTCATATTCCGTTTGTTTGCTATAAAATAAGTGAGTAAAACTATCGCCCTTTTCAATTACTACCAGGTTAAGGGTGGATGAATTTACCTCTAAAATTGCGTACAAATTAGATTTTAACATATCTATTATTATATATTAAATACAAATTGTAGTCAATAGGTAGGAGTCAATTATAAAAAAGTTTAAGTGTTAGATAAGTTGCAATCTAACCTGCTAGAATCGTCTAAATCCAAATATTTTTTGTAAATCTTACTTATTGAAGCAATATCACTTCTAAGTACATTGAATGTTGCGCTACTGTTCCTAAGTTTTAATACTAACGACTCATTTTGGAAAGTAATAGTTTCTAACAAGTAAGGCAAGGCTTCTTCATTTATACCTTCCGCGATAAATCTTTCGGAAAGCTCTCTAAGATGCCTACATTGTTCAAGGTCAAAAGTATCTTTTACAACCAAATTTTTGACTTCAATCAAAATACCGTCATAATCGTTTAGTATATTGCCCATTTGGAAATCTTTGTCGGTAGCAACAAAAGAATTATTAGTGTGGGAAAGTACATTTATCTTGTAAATTGGCACACGCTCTTTGATATAAATAGTAATTTGGTTGGGAAACTCTCTAATAATATTGGTTACAACTATGCTGTTATCTGAGTAATGTTTGGCTACATTTTGTTTGACATCTTTTTTTCGCAAATTAAAAATTATTGTGCCTTTGTCTACTCCTGCCACCGATAGAATCTCATACTTGTTGGTTTTTTCGGTAAAATTCTCAAACACCACATTGACATTTTCTATTGCAAAAATATTGCCACACACAATTAGCAGTGTAACAATAACTAAACTTATTGCAATAATAGTATACTTCTTTTTCATACTCTGGTTATATCGGCTCCCAACTCATTAAGCACTTTTTCTATTTGTTGATATCCCCTGTCTATATGGTAAATATCATTAACAACTGTAGTTCCTTTAGCATTAAGTCCGGCAAGCACTAACGCCGCCCCACCCCGCAAATCTTGGGCATTTACTTCCGAAGCGGTAAGGTATGGCACACCTTTAATTACTGCTGTACGGTTATTTATTATTATATCTGCGCCCATTTTGCGCAGTTCACTAACATGGCGAAAACGGTTCTCAAATATATTTTCTGTAAAAACGCATATTCCTTCGCTTATACATTGTAGTGCCATCATTGGCGCTTGCAAATCGGTAGGAAAGCCTGGATAAGGCTGCGTTGTCAAACTCACAACAGATTGTGGACGAGAACTAGCCTTTATCAGTATATTATCATTTTTGTGTTCAATATAGCAAGAAGTTTTTGATAGTTTGGAGCAAAGTGAACGGATATCCTCTATTTTTGCATTCTTAAGTAGCACTTCTCCACCACAAATTGCTGTAGCGAGTAAAAATGTACCAGCAACAATTCTATCCGGCATTGCTTCGTATTCTATGCCGTGTAGCTTCTTAACACCTTCAATTACTACAATAGATGTGCCAGCGCCAACAATCTTTGCGCCCATTTTGTTTAGAAAGTTTTGTAAATCCAATATTTCTGGCTCACAAGCTGCGTTATGTATTATAGTTTTGCCTTTAGCTAGCACCGCTGTGAGCATAATATTTTCTGTTGCGCCAACACTGGGATAGTCAAGGCTAATTTCTCCAGAAGTCAAATTCGTGGCATCGCAAAAAATATACCCTGCTTTTTCTTCCACCTTGATATTCAAGTCTCTAAGTCCCTTTATATGTATGTCAATGGGGCGTATTCCTATATCGCACCCCCCGGGGTACGCTACTTTTGCGAATTTTTTCCTGGACAATACAGAGCCTAGCAAAAATATAGAACTTCTAAGTTCTTTTGCCAGGCTATTAGGTATATTGTGGGAAGATATGTCTTGAGCTTTTATACTTATGTTATGTTCGTCTTTTTTGACTATAGCTCCAAGACTGCATATTATTTTTATCATATTATCTACATCTATTAAATTAGGTACATTTTTTATGATAATTTCTTCATCAGTAAGAAGCGCCGCTGCAAAGAGTGGCAATACGGCGTTTTTTGCGCTTTGGATGGTTACTTCTCCAAACAACTTTTTTCCGCCGTTTATTATAAATTTTCCCATTATCCCCCCACAATATGCCCTGATACTTTCTTGACAAATCAAATTTTTGCATTTATAAAAAAAGTTATCAATACATACTATGGCAATTTTTCTTGGTTGGTTACGCCGCTAATGTTACATAGCAATCCCGATACAAACATAAAGGTTACAAGAGAAGTTCCCCCTGCGCTAACATATGGTAAGGGTACACCTGTTGGGGGAATAGTGCCAGTAACTACCGCTAAATTTATTAGTGCTTGCAACGCAATAATAGCGACCAATCCCGAAGCAAGCAAGGTATGGTACAAGTTTTTTGCATTCATAGCTACCTTTATGCCATAAAAAATTAGCAAACCAAAAAGTAACATTACAAACAGGCATCCTACAAGTCCAGTTTCTTCCCCAATTACGGAAAAAATAAAATCCGACTCCGCAAAAGGCAAAAACAAATACTTTTGGCGACTTCTAAAAAGCCCCACACCGAACAAACCACCGTTGCCTAGTGCATAGTAAGACTGAATAAGTTGGTACCCTTCTGCCTTGGGATTTTGCCACGGGTCAAGGAATGCTAATATTCTTTTTATTCTATATGGTTCCAAAATAATCAAAACAGGCACCGCAATGATGACAATTATTACTAGCATAACAAACCACTTTTTGGGCGCGCCAGCTATGTATATAAGAATAATAAGTGCCATTCCCACACATAAAGTTATGCTCATATTGGGTTCTAAAATTATAAGCAAACACATAATAAGTCCGCTAAGGAGCGGAATAATCATTTTTTTAAGATTAGTAGGCGGATTTTCTTGCATATATGCAGCAAGAAAAATCATTAAACCAAATTTTGCAATTTCTGATGGTTGAATGGTAGTAAAACCTAAGTCAAGCCAGCGCGTTGCTCCATAACTTGCCACCCCAACACCAGGAATAAGAATAAGACCAAGCAAAGTTAAACTAATTATGTATATTACCCACTTTAATTTTATTAGTATCTGTAAATTGATTTTTGCGCCTACAAGCATAATAACTATCCCGCCAACAAAGGCAATCGCTTGTTTTTTTACAAAAAAGAAGCTATCACCAAAGGAAAGCTGAGCAGAATAGCTGCTAGCAGAAAATATAAAGGTTATGCCCACAAGCGCAAGAAGCGTTGTGGACACAAGTATTATAATTTGGGAACTATGCTTTGATGCCATATACTATTTCTCGGAATTTATCCCCACGCTCTGAGTAACTTTTGTAACGGTCAAAGCTAGCGCAGCAAGGCGACAACAAAATATTTTCTACACCCTTACTTACTGATAGCACATTTACCGCATCAATAAGCTCTTTAGTAACGGTTATACTTGTATATCCCATTTTTAGTGCAGAATTATAAATTTTTTCTGCATTGCCACCTGTAACCGCTACTTTTACTACCTTTGGATCTATGTTTTCAAAAAATTCACAAAAATCTTCGTTTTTGTCGCTTCCACCCATAATTAGCCCAATGTTACCGTCAATACTGCTTATTGCGTACCGACAAGCGTGTATATTTGTGCCCTTAGAATCGTTATAAAAGCTAATTCCATTTATTGTAGTGACATATTCTATGCGGTTAGGAAGCAAAGTATAATCTTTGATTAAATTTATCAAATGTTCTTTTTTAACTCCCAAAAGAAAACCGATATTTAATGCCATAAGCAAGTTAAATCTATTGTGTTCGCCACGCAAACGACATTCCTTTACATGGCAAAGAGAAACATCTTCCACCATAAAATAATTGTCTTTGATATAAACTGGACTAAGATTTGCCCGCGTGCTTACGGTTATTGGACGCGCTAAGGTGTATTTTACAAAGCGCCTGGCTGTGCCGTCTTCGTTATTAACAAAAATATAGTCGTCATTATCTTGATTTTTGCAGATATTTTGCTTTGTTTCTATATAATCATTATAGCTTTCATACCTGTCTAAGTGGTCGGGCGCTAAATTAGTAATGACAGATATATACGGCTTAATGTCATAAACATGTTCGAGTTGGAAGCTACTTACTTCCACAATAGCATAATCAAGTTCAATTTTGTCCAGTACGACTTGTGTTACTGGATAGCCTATATTACCCATTGCTTTTACCTTTAGCCCTGCGGAAAGTAAAAGTTTTTCTATCATATTTACTATTGTTGTTTTGCCGTTCGTGCCTGTTACCATAATTTGCTTACAATCAAGCAAATTACAACCAAGCTCTAGTTCGCTAACAACTTTTATGTTGTACTTACTTACATAATCTAGCACAAAATGGTTTTTTGGTATGGCGGGACTTACCACAATTAAGTCCACATCCTTAGCCGTTTCTAACACACTGTCTTTGTCAACTGTGTCAAAATCATAAAAGTTCCTGTCCGATGTATCGTCATATAAACACACTTTTGCTCCCATATTTCTCAGCAAAAAAGCTGCGCTTACACCGCTTGTTTGAATACCCATAATCAATACATTTTTGTCAAAAAAATCAAAGTTGTTCATAATCCACCCCTAAAAAATTATTATTGTAAGCAAGCCACATATAGCGCTAATTATGCAGTAGTATGTGACTATTTTGCTTTCGTTTATCCCTTTTTTCTCTAAATGGTGGTGAAATGGCGCCATCAAAAATATGCGCTTTTTCTTAAGTTTGTAATAAAAAACTTGCATTATTACCGATAAGGCAGATAGTACGAAAACTGCGCCGGCAATCAAAATTACTAATGGGTTCTTTACAAACATCGGCACTATTGCACAGCTTCCCCCCAAAGCTAAGGAGCCAGTGTCCCCCATAAATATCTTCGCCCTGAAGGCATTATGCCACAAAAATGCCATAATTCCCCCAACTAAGCTAGCAACATACAGCAACATGTTATAAAGTTCTTGCGCGTAAAATGTTGCGCCCATATTGCTTGCTTCTATATATTTTATGCCGACTATCACAAAAATTACCGACAAATATATACTCGATGTACTTCCTGCTAATCCGTCCAGCCCATCGGTAAGGTTAACAGCGTTAGTTGTAGCAATATAGACCAAAAAGCTAAGCGGAATATACCACCAACCAATATTTATTGTCACTTTGAACATTGGAATAACTATCTCACTGCCAATATACTGGTTATTATAAGCAAAAATTGTTGCCAAAATGGCAATTGTCGCTTGGGAAATGATTTTTTGATAAGCTCTAAGACCTAAATTTCTCTTTAACACCACTTTCAAAAAGTCGTCAATAAAACCTATCAAAAAGTATGATAAAGTAGCAAGCACACAAATTAACGCTAGTTTTTTTGCACCCGTCCAAAATATTAAACTACTAATAAGAGCGGATGCAACAAAAATAATTCCACCCATGGTGGGAATACCTTCTTTATCTTTATGTTGAGTGACATAGCAAAGTATAGTTTGTCTTGCCTTCATTTTTTTTATAAAATGTATGACAACGGGCGCAATAAACATACCAATAAAAAAGGCAGTAAATATCGCGCAAACAATTCTAATCAATGTTGTTTCTCCTTAAAATTTCTTCGCAAACTTCCCTGTCAGAATATGGGTATTTCACTCCCATAATATCTATATAGTTCTCTCCGCCCTTGCCTGCAATAAGCACAATGTCATTGTTGCTTGCAATAGATAGTGCGAACTTTATTGCCTTTTTGCGGTCAGTTATTTTGATATAACTGTGGCTTTCTTCCAAAAAACCTTGTACAATGTCTTCGATTATTTGTTCAGGCTCTGCCATTCTCGGGTTGTCGCTAGTAATGACAGCTATGTCACAATACTTGGCAGCAATTTTACCCATAATTGGTCTTTTGGTCTTATCTCTGTTGCCACCGCAACCAAAAACTAAGATAAGGTTACCTTTTGTCATTTTTTGTGCCGCAATTAAAGCGTTTTGCAAACCGTCAGGGGTATGTGCATAATCAATTATTGCCGTCTTACCCATTGTTATTACATCAAATCTACCCACAATTTGTGGCAAAGTCTTAACACTTTCACAAATGGTGTTAATTCGTATTCCCAAAATCTTGGCAACAGCTAAAGAAGCTAGCATATTGCTCACATTGAACTCTCCAAGTAAGGGAGACTTAATGTGCATAATATCGTCAAAAACATTGGCTACAAAACTAGTACCGCTTCCATAGGCTATATCAAGCGCAAAAATATCACTTGGATGATACAAACCGTAGCTTACGCAACAAATCTCTCTTTTATTTATAATACTTTGTCCCATTTTGTCATCTATATTTATTATCCCCAACCTTACATTTTTGGGACTAAAAAATGACAACTTTGTATTGGTATATTCGTTCATTGTGCCAAAAAAGTCCAAATGATCTTGAGAAATATTAGTAAACACACAAAAATCTATCATTATATTATGTAGCTTCTCAAAAAATATCGCGTGTGCGCTTATTTCCATTATGACGAATTCTACATTGTTTTGTTTAGCTATACTTAGTATCCTGTACAGCTCGTTAGGGTCTGGTGTGGTCATATCAAGTGGAAAACTTTCTTCACAAACTTTTGCACCCAAAGTTCCTATTAGGCAAGTTTTCTTTCCGCTAGAAACTAATAAATGGTTAATAATATGTGTTGTGGTGGTTTTTCCGTTAGCACCAACTACTCCAATAAAATTCATACCAACTTGAGGATTATCATAAAAATTGGCACACACAAGGCAAACAACCTGCCTGATGTTATCTACTACTATACATGGCGCATTATCAATTAGTGTGGTTGTCACTACGCAAATTGCGCCATTTTTTATTGCTTCAAGAGCATAAGTGTTATCTTTTAGCGCAAAAAAAATGTTATTTTCGGTCACACTTTTACTGTTTATAGCCACTCCGCTCACATTTTCATATATGTCCACATTGTGGCAGTCTATATTTATATTGTTAAAAAGTTCACTAATTGTTTTCATTTTTGTACCCCCCAAATATTTACTCAAGAACTATTATCGCAGAATTATCTGTAGTAATTAAACTGCCTGCAACAGGCAATTGCTTTGTTACTTTCTCACCTTCTCCGCACACTTCATAATAAAGTCCGCACCTTGTAAGCTCTTTATATGCGTTAGTTACGCTCATTCCTACTACATTTGGCATTTCAAAACTTGGTTTTTGTTCAACAATGCTTGACTGCCAACCCTTATAATTAAATATATTAGTAAATATTTCTGCGGCAAACGGCGCTGCTACCATACTGCCATAATATATTCCGCCTTTAGGTTCATCAACTATGAATAGCATTATATACTTAGGGTCATCAGCCGGCGCAAATCCAATGAAAGTTGACACATACAAACCTTGAGCAATAACTCCATTGACATATTTTTGCGCAGTACCAGTCTTTCCGCCTATTCTATAACCTTTTACCTGAGCATTTTTTCCGCCTCCGTCCGTAACAACGCTTTCCAAAATCTCCCGCATAGTTGCGCTTGTCTGAGTACTTATTACCTGTCTTTGCACAATAGGATAATTTTGCACTAGTATTTCGCCTTCTTTGTTAACAATTTTGTCTACTATATACGGCTTCATAAGTTTACCGTCATTTATTACTGCTGAACTTGCCGCAAGCAGTTCTATTGGCGTTACAGCAATCGCCTGTCCGAAACCCATTCTTGCTAAATCCACAGTTTTTACTATGTCTTTATTTATAGTAAGTCCAGACGCTTCTCCGCTCATATCTATGCCGGTTTTTTGTGTCAAACCGAATTTTTCCAACCCTTTATAAAAGGAATTTGCGCCAATTTTGGTAGCTGTGTCCATAAATAAACAGTTGCACGAGTTTTGCACTCCTTTAGTAAAATCTTGACTGCCATGCCCGGTAGTTTTCCAACATCTAATTTTTTTGCCGTCAACAATGCGATAACCCGGGCAATAAAAGTGATAGTTTGTACTCATTACCTTATTGTCAAGTCCCATTGCCGCAGTAATTATCTTGAAGGTGGAACCTGGCTCATATACGGAACTCACTAATGTACTTTTGCTTTGTGTAAACAACTTGCCGACATCATCTCTAGGCAGATTATTAAGGTCATAAGACGGTTGTTGCGCCATAGCAACGATTTCGCCTGTCTTTACATCCATAACCACACAGCTAGCGTTGGTTGCATTGTACTTTGTGTATGCGCTAGCCACTGCGTTCTCTACAATGCTGCTTATTGCATAGTCCAGTGTTAAATAAATGCTATTGCCCTTTTTTCCGCCTATGTAAGTAGTGACATTGGAGTCAAGTTCACGCCCTACAAGGTCCGTTTCCGTCAAAATATAACCGTCAATGCCCCTTAGATAGTCATTATAGTACGCTTCTACTCCAGACTGCCCCATGCCATCAACATTGACAAATCCAAGTATTTGTGTCATAAAATCGCCATAAATATATCTTCTGTTTAGGTTTTGAGAAAAATACACTCCGCTTACTCCGCTTTGCGTTAGCGCTACCATCTCTTGTTTTGTAACTTTTTTTGATACAGTAATTTCACTTATTTTAGAATTTATTTTTGCATACAGCGTTTCTTGGTTCTTGTTAAGCACTTGCGCCAAAATTTTTGCTGTATAGTCTTTATTTTTCACAGATACAGGTCTAACATATACGGTGTAAAGAGTTTCTGTATCGGCAAGAAGCACACCATTTTTGTCAAAAATGTCACCCCGCTCCCCAGTTATAGGCACATCTCTTGTCCATTGGTCAAGAGCCATAGTTTGTAAACTTTTGGCGTTAACAAGTTGAATTTGCACTAATTTGCCGACAATTGCGACAAACAAAAAGGTTACTAACAATAATACTGTAAGTAACCTTTTCCTAAGTCTGTAGTTGGAATATTTAATGGTTTATTTTCTCCATTTTATTTACTGAGCGAATCGCACAATTCGTCAAACCAGTTGCTTTCTTCCCCTTGATTTTCTTCGATATTCATTGCGCCAATTCTTTCTGCCGGAACTGATGTTTCCGAAATCTTGGATGCGCTTGCTGTGTCATTAGATGCAATACCGGTTGTGCTACCGCCTATTACTATAAATGCAAGAGCCAGCACAAAAATGACATATACAGCCAAAATTATTTTGCCATACTTCTTAAATTGCACATTGATTTTTTTATCCGAAGTTTTTGTTTGCGCAGTTGAAGTGCATTTTACCAAAAACTCGTCTTCACGCATCACAGGCTTAACGGGCGGAGTGGTGCGGCGCAGTTCGTTAATTAAATAATCTTCATAACTGCTTGTTGCAATTTCCGTATTGCTGTTAACGGTTTCATAAGTAGGCAAAGCAGGCATTTGTTTGGCATAATACTCTTTTTTTGACAATACGAACTTATCATAGCTTGTTAGCTCTTCATAATTTGTGTATCTACTGTTAATCATAGTTATTACCTCCTAAATTTTCTCTGCTATTCTTAGTTTTGCGCTTTCCGCTCTTTTGTTTTTATCTGCTTCTATACTTCCTGATATTGGTTTTTTTGTAATAATTTCTATCTCTTTTCTTTTGTTACACACACAAACTGGAAGTCTTTTATCACATATGCAATCTTTTTCTAGCTCTATAAAAGCCCGCTTTACCATTCTGTCTTCCAGTGAGTGGAAAGCTATTACGCATATTCTTCCCCCAACTTTTAGTCGCATTGTCACTTCAAAAATAAACTTTTCTAAGCCTTCTAGTTCGCTATTTACTTC
>CAYJBW010000043.1:5087-10769 GCA_964368255.1 uncultured Christensenella sp. | reverse complement strand
ATTATGTATTTGTGTTACTATATAAATAGATAAAACTTTAGGAGCAAAGTATGGCTAAACAGGTAAAAAGAGGACTTAACGCACTTTTAGCAAGCATAGAAGACGACAGAGAAGCAACGACTAGTTCAGAGGACAAAATACTGAGTGTACCCATAGAAAGGGTAATGCCCAATCCGAGGCAGCCCCGTAAGGCATTCAACGAAGATAGCCTTTTTGAGCTTAGCGGCTCAATTAAAGAGCACGGCATTATTCAACCTTTAATTGTAAAAAAAGAAGGTGCAAACTACATAATTGTGGCTGGAGAAAGAAGATTTCGAGCCGCAAAAATAGCAGGCCTTATGGAAATACCTGTTATCGTCAAGGAAGTTTCTCAGCAAAAAGCAAAAGAAATTAGCCTGATAGAAAATTTGCAAAGAGAGGACCTTAACGCTATTGAAGAAGCGGAAGCCATTAGAGAACTTATGGATAGCTACAACTTAAAGCAAGACGATGTGGCGCAAAAGCTGGGCAAGGCGCGCCCTAGCATAGCCAATACTCTTAGGCTGCTTAATTTAGCACCAGAGATTAAAGAGCTTGTAAGAAATGACAAATTGAGCGCAGGACACGCAAGAGCGGTACTATCCATTCCTAAAGCGGTTGACCAAATAGAAATGGTCAAGAAAATCTTAGCAAATGATTGGAGCGTTAGAGAAACGGAAAAACAAGTAAAATACTTCGTTAAGCCGGAAACCCGTCCCGTTAAACTAAGCGAAAAAGTAAAGGCAAAAATGACTGTAGAAATGCGGGAATTTGTCAACGATATGACCAGAGTTTTTGCAACCAAGGTAAAACTTATGGGCAACGAAACAAAGGGAAGAATTACTATAGATTATTTTACCAATGACGATTTGCAAAGGATATACGAGCTAATTGAAGAGTTAAAACAGAGTAAATCAAAATAATAAAACACCAAAAATATATTACAAAGCAAATCCGCCAGGAAAAGGCGGATTTTTTTATTAGGAAAAGTAGATTTGGAAGGAAGTATAGAGAGCATAGAACAAAAATTTTTATTGACTAAAACTATATAATTTGGTATTATATATGTATATGTATATTATATATAATAAATAAGGAGCGCAGAAATATGACGGATAAAATAAACAAGGATTATAACCAGGACGCCATACAGGTTTTGGAAGGGTTAGAGCCTGTTAGGGTGCGTCCTAGTATGTATATTGGGAGTACCGACCTAAAGGGCTTACACCATTTAGTTACTGAGATTGTAGACAACTCTATTGATGAAGCTTTAGCAGGATATTGTACACATATTGAAGTATATATTCAAAATGACGGTTCGGTAAAGGTAAGGGACAACGGAAGGGGTATCCCCACAGGAATTATTCCGTCCGAAGGCAAGTCAGCAGTAGAGATTGTACTTACCAAACTTCACGCCGGCGGTAAGTTCGGCGGTGGCGGATACAAAATAAGCGGCGGTTTGCACGGAGTAGGACTATCAGTTGTTAACGCACTGAGCAACATACTTACTATCAATGTTTATCAAAATGGCAAAATATATCACCAAGAATTCCGCAGGGGTATTCCGCAATATGACTTAAAAGTAATAGGCGACACCGATGAAAGCGGAACGGAAATTATTTTTCACCCCGATGATACAATTTTTGAAAGTGTGGATTTTCAATACGACACAATGAAGCTTAGACTTCGTGAGCTTGCTTACCTTAACAAAGGTCTAAAGATTAGCATTGCCGACCAAAGAGAGGGCAAGGAAAGAGAAGAAACATTTATGTACGAAGGGGGCATCGCCCACTTTGTAGAGCATCTAAACAAAAATAAAGATACGCTACTTCCCAAAATTATTTACATTGAAGAGAAAGTTAACGATTGTGAAATTGAAGTTGCTTTGCAGTACAACTCAACTTACACAGAAATAATATACACCTTTGCAAACAACATCAACACGCAAGAGGGCGGAGCCCATTTGGACGGTCTAAAAGCCAGTTTAACCAAAGTTATCAACGATTACGGCCAAAAGCTCAAGATACTCAAAGACAGCGAAAAACTGAGCGGAGAAGATGTCAGGGAAGGTATCACAGCGGTTATTTCTGTCAAACTTCCCAATCCGCAGTTTGAAGGACAAACAAAAACAAAATTAGGCAACAGCGAGATGAGAACGCTAGTTTATAGGGTTGTTAACGACAAACTTGGGGAGTTCTTTGAAGAAAACCCCAAAACAGCAAAAGACCTCATCGGCAAGTCCGTCAACGCCCAAAGAGCCAGAGAGGCGGCAAGAGTTGCTCGAGAGAACTTCCGCCGTAAAGGTGTCTTTGAAGGTACTTCTCTACCGGGTAAGCTAGCCGACTGTAGCGATACCAACCCAGAAAACTGCGAAATCTACATTGTAGAAGGAGATAGCGCAGGCGGAACAGCGAAGATGGGAAGAGATAGACACTTCCAAGCTATACTGCCGCTAAAAGGTAAAATTCTCAATGTGGAGAAGGCAAGGTTGCACAGGATACTTGACAATGACGAGATTAAGGCAATGATAAAGGCTTTTGGTTGTGGATTTAAGGAAGAGTTCGACATGTCCAAACTCCGCTATGACCGTATTATTTGTATGACCGACGCGGATGTGGATGGTAGCCATATCAGAATACTACTTCTTACCTTCTTTTTCCGCTTTATGCGTCCCCTACTTGAAGAAGGGCACATATATGTTGCTTTGCCACCCCTTTATAAGGTTACTAAAGGCAAAACTGAAAGGTATTGTTACAATGACGAAGAGCTTGCTACAACATTAGAAGAACTTGGCAAGTGCGAGCTACAAAGATACAAAGGTCTTGGAGAAATGAACGCTCATCAGTTGTATGAAACGACAATGGACCCCAATACGCGCACACTGCTAAGGATAACAATGGAAGATGCCGAAGCGGCAGATGAGATTTTTACCGTTCTTATGGGAGAACAGCCGGAGCTAAGAAGAGCATTTATAGAGCAGAATGCAACACTTGTTGCTGAGCTTGATATATAAAGGGAGGGAGTATGGCAACAAAAAAGGAGTCCGCCGGAATAGATATAAACAATATTAAGGAAATATTGCAACGGACAAAAATAATACCGGTTAATGTAAATGAAGAAATGAGCAAGTCTTTTATAAGCTATGCCATGGCTGTCAATGTCAGCCGTGCCATTCCCGATGTAAGAGACGGTCTAAAGCCCGTTCATAGAAGAATATTATACGCAATGTACGACCTTAACAACACATACGACAAGCCCACGAAGAAGTGCGCGCGTATTGTCGGTGAAGTGCTAGGTAAATACCATCCACACGGAGATAGTTCTGTTTATGACGCGCTAGTAAGAATGGCGCAAGATTTTAGTATAAATGTTCCACTTATTGAAGGGCAGGGCAACTTTGGTACCGTTGACGGCGATCCTGCGGCGGCGCAAAGATATACAGAAGCTCGTCTTAGCAAAATTTCTGACGAAATGCTACGGGACATAGACAAAGACACCGTCAACTTTTATCCCAACTTTGACGATACTTTGATGCAACCGTCCGTACTTCCTGCGCGCTTCCCTAATCTACTAGTAAATGGAAGTGAAGGTATAGCGGTTGGTATGGCAACAAGCATTCCTCCCCACAATATGGGGGAAGTAATTGCCGGCACTTTGGCGCTTATTGACAACCCCGACATGGATGTGGAAGAACTAATGGAATATATTCCTGCTCCCGACTACCCAACGGGCGGTTTGGTGCTAGGAAGAGCGGCTATTAGGCAAGCATATCGCACTGGACACGGTGGCGTTATTATGAGAGCTAGGACGGAGATTGAAGAGAATAACGGACGCACACGCATTATTGTTACCGAACTTCCTTACCAAGTAAATAAAGCCAATTTGATAAAGAATATAGCCGACCAAGTAAGGGACAAAAGACTAGAAGGCATAGCGGACTTAAAGGAAGAAAGTGACCGCTTCGGCATGAGAATGGTTATCGACATAAAGAGAGATGCCAACGCACAAGTTGTTCTTAATACTCTTTATAAGCAAACCAACATGCAAGTATCTACAGGCATAAACTTGCTTGCGCTAGTCAGGGGCGTTCCTGTTGTGCTAAACTTGAAAGAAATGCTATGTGAATACATATCTCACCAAGTAGAAGTTGTGGAGAGAAGAACGAAGTTTAATCTCCTAAAAGCCCAAGAACGGGAACACATAGTAAGTGGTTTGGTAATTGCACTAGAAAATATTGACGCAGTTATTGAGATAATAAAGAAATCCAGAGAACGCTCAGAAGCGCTCAATAATTTGTGCGAAAAGTTTTTGCTTAGCGAAAAACAAGCAAATGCAATTTTAGAAATGAAGTTGTCCAGACTTACAAGTTTGGAAGTGGAAAAACTAGAAGCAGAGCTTGTGGAACTACAAAAAACCATTGCTGATTTGCAGGATATTTTAGCAAATCCAGAAAGAGTAAAGACTATTATTAAAGACGAACTAGCTGCTGCTGGCAAAACTTTCGGCGAGAAAAGAAAGAGCGAAATCAGCTATGACGAAAGTGAAATAAACATTGCTGACCTTATTGCCAAAGAAGATGTGGTTATATCAATGACATACAACAGCTACATCAAGAGAATAGCGGTAAACGAATATAAATCCCAAAATCGTGGTGGCATGGGCGTTACGGCGCACAAAATGAAGGAAGAAGATTTTGTAAAGAGTATGTTTGTTTGCAACACTCATGACGACTTGTTATTCTTCTCTAATTTGGGCAAAGCGTATTGCTTGAAAGCGTTTATGGTGCCAGAAGCTAGTAAAACGGCAAAGGGCAGAGCTATGATAAATGTACTACCGCTTGCCGAAAATGAAAGAATTACCGCATTCTTGCCCGTTAAAGAGTATGGCGAAGGCTATATCGTAATGTGCACAAGGAACGGACTAATAAGAAAGAGCGAACTATCAGAATTCGCTGTGATTAGAGTAAACGGCAAAATTGCCATTACACTGCTTGACGACGACGAGCTAATTGAAGTGCTTGAAACAAACGGCGACAATGACATAATTGTTGGTAGCCATGACGGCAAATGTATCCGCTTTAACGAAAACAATGTTAGAAGAACGGGAAGGGGAAGTCAAGGTGTGCGCAGCATGAAGCTAGAAGAAGGCGATTATATTGTAGACATGGCTGTTGTTGTGGAAGGAAGTACCGTTATTACGATATCAGAAAACGGCTATGGCAAACGCACAAGTATTGACGAGTTCCGCGTTCAAAATAGGGCAGGCAAGGGCATAAAGGCGGGCAACTTTACAGAAAAGACAGGCAAACTTGTCAATATGAAACTTGTAGACAAGGACGAAGACATAATTTTAATTGCGGACAATGGTACTATGATAAGGATAAAAGCCGACCAAATAAACAGAATCGGCAGAAACACTCAAGGCGTAATTATTATGAAGTTAAAGGGCGAAGGCAAGGTGGTGTCAATGGCTCTCACCCCACACGATGACGATGCGGAATTTGACGAAGTAGAAGTGGACGAAGAAGCTCTTAGAGCGGCAGAAAAAGAAGCGGCGACCAAAGATACCGAAGAAGAGACAACCGCAAACGATACGGAAACAACCGAAGACTAAAAGGTAAAAGAGAGCACCCCCAAAAACTGGGGGTGATTTTTTGTGAAAGTT
>CAYJBW010000043.1:0-4987 GCA_964368255.1 uncultured Christensenella sp. | reverse complement strand
CTAAAAGGTAAAAGAGAGCACCCCCAAAAACTGGGGGTGATTTTTTGTGAAAGTTGGTGATTTTTTGTGAAAGTTGGTGATTTTTTGTGAAAGTTGGTGATTTATATGAGAAAGACTATAACATACTAGAAAGAAAGTATTATTTAGGCAAAAGTGACCAGGCAGAAAGATTGACTCTTTACGGAATAGTAAAAATGATGTATAATACTTAGTAACTTGTTTTTAAGGAGATATTTATGGACGGGACAATCAACAATGAAAATAAAGAAAAGAAGCCGCTAAAACTCAACTATCCAAGGACTATCAAAGTTGGTTTTGCGTTTGCGATTATTTCACTGTTTTGGGCAGCTTATGACTTTGTCATTCCACTACTGCTAGAAAACGCTTATGGACTTAGCAACACACTTCGTGGAGTGGTAATGGGACTAGACAACTTGCTATCCCTGTTTTTGCTTCCAATCTTTGGCAAGATTTCTGACAAAGCAAGGGGTAATTTTGCAAATAAATTTGGCAAACGCACCCCATTTATTATTGTTGGAACAATAATTGCCGCGACATTGATGATTTTTGTGCCGGTATCGGCAAAAACGCAAATGGTAAAAGCAGAAGAAACAAGGAATGCTTACTATTTGGAGATTAGTGAAAATAGCGATATATTAAAAACCAAACTAAACGAATTTTATGGCAATAGCTTGTATTGTGATGTTGCCTACCTTAATCAAAATAATATTTCGCAAGACCAGTATGTAAATATATCTTACAACTATGTTACCACATCGGGATTTGTTAACAAAACCTATTATTACAATCAAAATAAGGTAACAAAGGCAGAATATGACGAATTGAAGGCGGAAAACGCCAACTATAATAAGTTCGTATCCAGCGGTATGAAAGTTTGGATAAGCGAGCAAATAAATGACGAAGTGCTTACAGGAAGCGTGGGTAGGAACAGCTTAATAGGCTTTATGATTATTTTGCTATTTACCTTGCTTGCAATGGCGACTTTCCGCTCCCCGGCGGTAGCTCTTATGCCAGATGTAACGCCCAAGCCGCTTAGGTCGCAAGGCAACGCAATTATTAACCTTGCCGGCGGTGTGGGTTCTGCCATTGCCTTTGTAATATATACAATAGTGTTATTTGGTACAAGTGTTAATAATTATATCATTATTTTCTCTGGAGTTTCGGGCGCAATGCTACTACTGCTTGTTGGTTATTTAATGTTTGTTAAGGAAAGAAAGTGGACAAAAGAGTGCGAAGATCTAAGCTTGGAGTATGGTATATACGGTGAAGACGAAATAACGGCGAATAGAGAAAAAGTAAAAAAACCACCGCTAAGAGAAAGGTCGATAGAAGATAAGGCAAAGTTTAAGTCATTCTTACTGATACTTGCTTCAATATTTATGTGGTTTATGGGATATAATGCGGTATCATCCACGCTATCTATTTACACCACAAAGGCGCTCAATTTAGATGCTGGTATTGCGTCTGTTGTTAGCGGTGTTAGTATGGCAATGTCCGCAATTGCATTTATTCCCGTTGGAATACTGGCAGTAAAAATAGGCAGAAGAAAGTCAATTATGTTAGGTTTTAGCCTGGCTGTTGTGTCTTTCTTACTAATTTTCTTCTTTGTAAGGCAAAGCACTACACCAACACTACCTGCAGTACTATTTGCGCTATTCTACCTAATAGCAGGATTTGGACTAATTATTACCAATGTAAACACCTTCCCTATGGTTGTGGAACTTGCAGATGCAGACGAGATAGGCAAATACACAGGGTTTTATTATACCGCAACAATGTCGGCGCAAGCTATTACCCCAACGCTTGCTGGGCTTGTTATGGACTATATCGGCATGAAATATCTTTTCGCCTATTCCGCGCTTGCCGTAGTGCTTGCTATGGTACTGATGTTCTTTGTTAAACACGGAGATAGCAAACAAATAGGCAAGTTAACCAAAGAAGAAAAAAAGCAAGCTATTTATGATGCTGCTGACTAAAGAAATATTTAGGAGATAATAAAAAATGGAAAAGACTTATTGGTACAAAAATGCAGTAATTTATCAAATTTATCCACGCAGTTATTATGACAGCAACAATGATGGAATTGGCGACCTAAAGGGAGTAACGGCAAAACTAGATTATCTTAAGGATTTGGGAGTTAATTGTGTTTGGCTAAGTCCTTGCTACAAGTCACCGAATGCCGACAATGGCTATGATATTAGCGATTATCGGGACATAATGGATGATTTTGGCACCCTTGATGACTGGAAGGAAATGATTGAAGGCATGCACAGCCGTGGCATAAGGCTAGTTATGGACTTAGTTGTTAACCACACAAGTGACGAGCATAAATGGTTCGTTGAGAGCAGAAAAAGTAAGGACAATCCCTACAGAGATTATTTTATATGGAGAAAGGGCAAAGGCAAAAACGGCAAAAAGCCCCCCAACAACTGGACATCACGCTTTGGCGGAAGTGCATGGAAATATGACGAAACCACTAAAGAATGGTATATGCATTTGTGGGCGGAAAAACAACCCGACCTAAACTGGGAGAACCCAAAAGTTAGGGAAGAAGTGCAGGAGTTAGTCAAATTTTGGCTAGACCTTGGTGTGGACGGATTCCGCTGTGATGTAATAACTTATCTATCCAAAACTTTCAATCCGGACGGAAGTATACCAGACGGCAAGTGGAGAATAGGAATAAGGGGTGACGAAAAGTTTTTGCACGGACCAAGAATACACGAGTTTTTGCAGGAACTTAATAGAAAAGTTTTGTCTAAGTATGACTGTATGACGGTGGGAGAAGCGGCAGGCGTTACCATTGAGCAAGGCTTGCTTTATACAGCGGAAGACAGAGAAGAACTTGATATGGTATTCCAGTTTGAGCATATGGACTGTGATATGGCTATGAGCATAATACCCAAGAAGTTCGATTTTGTTAAGTTCAAAAAAGTGCTTAGCAAGTGGCAAACAGAGCTGTACAACAAGGGTTGGAACAGTCTTTATTACGAAAACCACGACCAGCCAAGAAGTTTGCCTAGATTTGTGGGCGACTACGGCGAGAGAAGGGTGGAAGCAGCTAAGATGCTAGCGGTAAGCTTGCATATGATGCAAGGCAGTCCATATATTTATCAAGGGCAAGAAATTGGACAAACAAATATAACTTTCAAAGATGTATCGGATATGCGTGACCAATTGGCGCTAAATATTTTTGAAATGATAAAGGGTATACCATTTATAAAAAAGATATTCCTTGCTATTATGAATAGACGGAGCCGTGACCACGCAAGAACGCCAATGCAATGGAATAGTGGCAAGAATGCAGGCTTTTCTAACGCAGAAAAGGTTTGGTTTGACCCCAACCCCAATTATGTGGACATAAATGTTGAAGATGCGCTAAAGGACAAGAACGGTATTTATTATTTTTATAAGGATTTAGTTAAGCTAAGAACGGACAGCGAGTATAGCCAAATTATAAGAGATGGTAAGTATCAAGCGTATGAAGAAAAAAACAAGGATTTGTTTGTGTATACGAGAAACCTTGCCAACCAAAAGCTGTTTGTTATTTGCAACTTTAAGAACAAGAAGGTAGATTTTAAGTTACCTGCTGACATAAAGTATACAAGTTGTAAAAAGGTTATTCACAATTATGATAGAGATATAACGCTACAGAATATGACACTAGAGCCATACGAGGCGGTAGTATTTAGCATTCAATAAAGGAACTAAAGGCTGCCAGAAATGGACAGCCTTTATTTTTTCCCAAAAAGGAGAGAATTATGATTATATATTTTTCCGGTACAGGTAATTCTTTTTATGTCGCAAGCAAACTAGCTCGTGACGGCGAAGTGGTTGTGGATATGTTTAAGTACAAAGAATCCATAATTACTGCAGAACGGGTAGGCATTGTTTTCCCCGTATATTGTTACAGTATCCCCTACTTTGTCAAAGAATTTTTAGAAAAGGTAACAATATCCGCGCCGTATATTTTTGCTGTGGCAACTTGCGGCGGGGCAGAAAGTAAGAGCATTAACAATATTCAATATATTTTGCAAAAAAATAATGCAAATTTATCTTTCGCAACGAGTATTGTTATGCCGGATAGCTGTGTGCTACTTAATAATCCGAAAACAACAGATATTTTGATTAGCAAAGAAGATGAGTTGATAGAAAAAATAAAAAGTGATGTTGAAAGTAGCAAAACAATGGACATACAACCTATAATGCCGTATAATCTAGCTACAAAAATAACTTGGTTTGCCTTCAAAAAAATACTTGGTGTAGATTATAAAAAAGCAAGTAAGAAGTGTAACGGCTGCTTGAAATGTGTAAGAAGCTGTCCAACTAACAATATTAAGATGGAAAATGGCAACATCAAACTGGGCAAAGATTGTCTATACTGCTTTCGATGCATAAATATTTGTCCTACACAAGCTATAAGATTTGGAATGATAAAAGCCAGTAAAGAAAAGCAATACATACACAAAAAAGGGGGAAGAGAATGGTAGTATTATCCTTTAATAATGTTACCAAAACTTACAACGCAAAAAGGGGCGGGCAAAGAACGCCACTAATGGCGGTAAAAAATGTGAGTTTTGAAGTAAAAAGCGGAGAAGTCGTGGGATTTATTGGTCCCAACGGCGCAGGTAAGAGTACGGCTATAAAAATGATAACCGGACTTGCTACCCCAAGCAGTGGAGAAATAACCATTATGGGGCATGATATAGTCAAAGAGCGTGTTGCGGCAATAACCAATGTCGGCGCAATTATTGAGAATCCAGATATGTATGTAGAATGGACGGCTATGGAGAATTTACGCTATTTTGCCAGTTTGACACCAAAAAGTACTGACGAAAATTTGTCAAGCAAGGATGCTCAACAAAGAATAGAAGATATGCTAGCAATGGTGGGGCTAAGTGATAGAAAAAATGACAAGGCAAACAATCTTAATGGCGCGGATATTGCCGTTGAGGGGGCAAGCAACTAT
>CAYJBW010000042.1:0-10906 GCA_964368255.1 uncultured Christensenella sp. | reverse complement strand
ATATTTACTGCTATTTTTTGGATCAGCTTCAACATCAAAAGTTACCTTTTGACCTTCTGCCAATTTCTTAAAACCTGTTGTATTGATTGCGGAAAAATGTACGAATACATCATCTCCACCATCGTCGTTAGTTATGAAACCAAAACCTTTGGTGTCATTGAACCACTTAACAGTGCCATTGCTCATTACGGTAGTACCTCCTTACAAAATTATGCCATAGATAAGAAAAAAGACCTTCTTTAACCTACAAATCTCCAACTTGTGACTTGCAAATTACTTTCTAGGTCAAAGGAAATTTCTTATTTATAGTACAAAATCACTATAGCACGATTAAAAATAAATAGCAATACTTTTTTCAAAAATTTTTTGAAAACTCTTCTTTTTGCTAATATTCTGTCATTAAGCTACTTGCTTTCTCTCTTAATGATAGTGTTTTCTATCTCCCATATATCAAAGTAATAGCTGATATAGAGCAAAAAACCACCTAAAGTAAGCACAATGAATGGTATCCAAAGCAATAATTTTTTATACAGATGAATTGCTTTTCCTACAAAAAATAATCTTTGTCCGCAAATAAAAGTTGCATTTACGAAATATTGAGCTTTAATCTTTGTCGCAAGCGGAATAAATAGTCCCAGAGTAACAATATTTGCAAGTGTAGCAAAACCGCTTACCATTACACTCATAATAATATTAGTTTGCAGTTTGGAGCTGTTGCAGTCTTTATTACCTTCATAAACTGTGTTTGCTTTCTTCCACATCCTTACTCTAGTAGTAATAAAAAGAGTGTTTATTCCCCCCAAAAAAGCGTTGGCTCCCCACTTTAATAATTTTATTTGAAAAAGCTCAGGAACTTTGATAATAAGATAATTGAGCAAAAAGGAAGTCAAGCCGGCAAAAAAAAGGCCGACTATATATATAAGGTATACCTTAATAAGTGTACCTACAAATTTTAGCTTAAAACCTTCTACATAACTTTTGCTACATAGCCACCTTTCATAAAGAAAAACAGTAAGTGGATACAGCAAAGAGCCAGAACCAATGGTAAACACAATTTTTACTATTTGATAAAAAAAGTGTGTTACCATTGACCCTTCAAATCGTGACTCAAGGCTGACTACTACATTTTGCTCCATGTAAGTAGCGTCTACAATTATTTGTAAACTATTAGCAAATATATGTTATATCTTTTATTTTGTGTCCAACAATATAGACTTACATCATCTCTATTATTAGCTTGTCTGCAACTAAGGCAATAAGCTCGCCATTGGTGGGCTTGTCTCCCTTGCTGTATATTTTTATTCCAAAAATAGCGTTAATGTTCTCTATTTTACCGCGATTCCAGGCTACTTCTATAGCGTGTCTAATAGCTCTTTCTACCTTGCTTGCCGTGGTGTCAAAGTCTTTTGCTACCGCAGGATATAGCTTTTTTGTAATACAGTTAATGATATCGGGGTTGTTTACAGCTAGTTTTACTGCGTCACGCAAGAACTGATAGCCTTTTATGTGTGGCGGAATGCCGGCTCTGATAAAAATGTTGCTGAGCCGCTCGTCCATTGCCTTTGCGGACACTTCAACGACCTGTGGGACATTTCCCAGCAAAATTTTTAGCAAAGCAGACTTTAGCTCTGAGAATGAATAGGGCTTGTAGAAACACTCATCATAACTAATAGTTTTTAAGTAGTTGCTTATTTCTTCGTGCATAAGTCTACTTGTAACCACTACCTTGGGGCGTGGCGCAGGCAGTGAAGAAAGAATTTCTCGACAATTAGGGAAGGCAATATCAATAATAATTGCATCAACTACAATATCATCGTATGAATCTTCTACTTCTGCCATCGAAACACAACTAATTAAGTTTACTTCGCTGTCATTTTGAAAAAATGCTATAGCATTAGCAGTAAGTGATGGCACTCCATCACAAAACAAGACGGTAAATTTCCTCATAAACACTCCTTGATAATGATTAGATTTCTTGGATATGTACCCATAATACCACATCACATAGCGTCTGTAAATCATTTTGAACAAATCTTTTACGGAATTTTGTTCAAATTTGTCGATAGATTCTAAAAGTGATAAATATTTGTAATTTTTCTACTAACTGTAGCTAATAAAAAGTATAAAATAAGAATTATGATTCTTAATAGTAAAACAGAACGAAAAAGCTCGTTCTGTCTTGTTTGCTGATATCGTTTACCTATTAACTTGAGCTTATTCCTCGGAAATAGCTTCTTGTGGGCAAACATCTGCGCAAGAACCACAACTAATACATTTGTCTGGGTCGATAACAAACATATTATTCCCCTCGCTGATAGCTTCGGTTGGGCAAGTACTTTCACAAGCTCCGCAAGATATGCATGCGTCACTAATTACATAAGCCATAATAAATATCTCCTTTATTTTGTTTTAATCAAGTCAATTATAGCACTGACTATTTTTTATGTCAATCACGCTAGGGTAAATATTATTATATTTTATCTAATTTGCACTCTTTGTAATTCCTTTACTTTTCGCAAAAAAAAGTATACTATTATCTAGCAATGCAAGAGTCATTATCATTAAAAAGTGCTAAAATGCAGAATATGCCCATAGTCAAACTCATATTTAATATGAGCTTACCTTCTATGCTTTCTATGTTTGTGTTAGCCCTATATAATATTGTCGATTCTATTTTTGTCGCTAGATACAATGCTAAGGCACTTGACGCATTAAGTATTGTTTTTCCTTTGCAACAACTAATGACTGCTTTTGCCGTAGGACTTGCGGTAGGTACCAATGCCTATGTTAGTAGAAAACTAGGACAAAAGAAGAATGCCGAAGCTACACTTACTGCGCAAACAGGACTTTTTATGGCGTTAATATCGGGTGCGATATTTTTAGTACTGGGACTTACTATTACAGAACCATTTATGAGAGCATTTACAGGCGATGAAGAAACAATAGCCTTTGGTGTGACATACCTACGCATTGTTATGGGACTAAGTATTTTTGTTTTTATAGAAATTATGTGCAATCGGGTTTTGCAAGCAACGGGCAATATGAAAATCCCAATGCTATGCCAACTGCTAGGGGCTATTATCAACATTATATTTGACCCACTCCTTATTTTTACTTTTAACTTAGGTGTGCTCGGAGCGGCTATTGCCACAGTATTTGGACAGTTCTGCGCAATGCTACTTGCTTTACTGGCTTTTAAGTTTGGCAAACAGGATGTAGGCATATTCTTTGACAAAAGTTTTCGGTTAAAATCACCCATTATAAGGGGCATCGTAAAAATAGGTCTGCCCGTTATCGTTATGAATGCGGTGTCTGCTTTTGTTACCACCATAATGAACGCAATAATTAAGGGCTATCAATCTGCGATAACCATACTAGGAATATATTTCAAACTGCAAGGTTTCGTATTTATGCCTGTATTTGGACTAACACAAGGGGTGCTTCCCATACTTAGCTATAACTACGGCGCAAAAAATAAACATCGTTTTATGTCCGCCTACCGTTACAGTATATTATTCGGGCTGGCTATTATGGTTGTCGGCACTCTTATTTTTCAACTTTTCCCTGCCCAGCTTATGGCAATGTTTAGCGCAAACGGAAATTTGCTAAATAACGGCATAATTGCGCTAAGAATTATTAGTTCATCCTTTATAATAACGGCTTTTGCCATACTGTCTTCCGTCATGGTGCAAGCTCTCAGAATGGGAACTTTTTCTTTGATAGTAAGTTTGATGCGGCAACTAGTGCTTATCATTCCTTTTGCGCTTATTTTCTCCAAACTTTGGGGACTTAGCGGTGTTTGGATTGCTTACCCAGCCTCTGAATTCTTGGTAGGGATATTCTTCCTTTTCGCCCTTCGCCCTATTTTCCGCGCTAAGTTTAAGGATTTTGACAGTGAGCCTAACATCCCCCAAGGAGTGAAACAAAATGCATAACTATGACATTGTTGTTACTTCCGCTTCAGGAATAGAAGGCGTTACTGCCAAAGAGTTAAAAGAGTTAGGTTTTGTTAATCCCAAAGCCATTGACGGTAGCTTTAATTTGCAAGGCAGTGACTATGATGTTGCCAGGCTTAATATGTTCTTACGCACGGGCGAGCGCGTATATATAAGGATAGGCGAATATTTTGCGGAAACCTTTGACGAACTTTTTGACGGGGCGATAAATATCCCTTGGGAAAACTATATTACTACCACCGACAGAATTATAGTAAATGGCAAATGCAAAAAAAGTACACTTTTTGCGGTCAGTAGCTGTCAAAGTGTGTTAAAAAAAGCAATACTCCAAAGACTTGGCGACAAGAATGGCACTACTTACTTCCCCGAAAGTGGCAACATCTATAATGTGGAATTTGTTTTACGCAGTGATAAAGTTACTTTGATGTTAAATACTTCGGGCGCAGGTTTGCATAAAAGGGGATACCGAACTTTAGTTGGGGATGCTCCGCTTAAAGAAACCACCGCTTGCGCTATGCTAATGCTTAGCGATTTTGACGGAAACCGTCCCTTTATTGACCCTTTCTGCGGTTCGGGAACAATTGCACTGGAAGGGGCAAGAATGGCACTCAATATAGCTAGTGGCAAGTTGCGAGCATTTGACTACCAAAATTGGGATTTTTTTGACAAATCGCTCTACAATCTTGTTTTGCAAGAAGCGTTGGACAAAGAAACACCAAAAAAACTCAGAATAAGTGGCTTTGACATAGACAAAAATGCCATAAAATTGGCTCTTAAACACGCAGAAAATGCCCAACTTAATGAATTTGTACATTTTCAAGTACAGGATGTGTCGGAGTTACGCTCCAGGTATCGTGGTGGCATAATAGTAACCAATCCCCCTTACGGAGAAAGACTGCTCACTACTAACAAAGCAAACGCACTTTACCAAACTCTAGGAGAAGTCTATCGCAAGCTTGACAACTGGTCAATTTTTGTAATTACTTCTGCTCCGCAGTTTGAAAAATACTTCGGAAGTAAAAGCGATAAAAACCGTAAACTTTACAATGCCGATTTGGAATGTCATTTTTACCAATACTTTAACAAAAATTTCTGAGAGTTTTGATACTTTTTTCTACTATTTTTTTTATTTTTTCCTTTAATCACTATTGAAATAGCCAATTCAAGGTGTTATACTTGTTATAAGTATATTTATTTGGAGGTAATTATGTCTTACGAAGATACTATCAAACGGCTTTGCGACAGTTTTGGTGACTGGTGGAAAAAAGGATTTTCTTCGCCAGAAATGACAAGCGAGCTTTATCCCTACACAAGTATGTTTAGCCCCATCAAAATCAACCGTCTAACAGTAAAAAACCGCTTAGTTATGGCGCCTATGGGCAACATAAGTATGTGCGAAGAAACGGGCAGACCTAATCAAAAAATGCTCAAATACTTTGAAGAGCGAGCCAAAGGCGGAGTAGGACTAATAACCACTGGACTTATTCCCGTAAGTTATGGCATAGATAAGTCGCTTATTGAGCTAGGTGAGCTAACTTATTTCCCAAGAATTGACCGTAGCAGAACGGTTTTCTCGGCGTGGCGCGACCTGTCGGCTATGTGCCATAGTCACGGCAGTCATATTTTTATTCAACTAACCCCGGGACTGGGTCGCGTGGGCAATCCGCAGTGTCTTGTTAATTCTTTGCAGTTCCCTAGGAGCGCATCATTCAATCCCAACTGGTATATGAAAGCAGTACCCTGCTTGCGCCTTAGTGACCGCAGTCTAAAGAAAATTATAAAGAGAATAGGTCAAGGGAGCGCAGATGCCAAAGCTTGCAACCTGGACGGTGTATATTTGCACGGACACGAGGGTTATTTGCTAGAGCAAGTAACCAACCCTGCCTTTAATCGCAGAGTGTTCGGTCGTTATGCAGATTATGAGCTTTTTGGCATTGATATGATAAAAGAGATTAGGCGCAGAGTGGGCAATGACTACCCTATTATGTACCGTATTGACCTTAGTTTGGCGCTGAATGCTACCTACAAGGACAAAATGGACACAGTAAGCCCCCTTAAGAAGTTCAAAAATGAGCGTACCGTTGAACAAACACTAGAATATATGCGCAAGCTTGTAGAAGCTGGCGTTGATATGTTCGATGTGGACTTAGGTTGTTATGATAACTGGTGGCTACCACATCCCCCATCGAGTATGCCCAGCGGATGCTATTTAGAAATTAGCAAGATAGCCAAAGACTACTTTGCAGAAAACAAGATTTTGTCCAACAAAGGCTTGCCTGTACCTGTAGTTGCCGTTGGCAAACTTGGCTATCCTGACATTGCAGAAAAGGCACTTCGTGACGACATGTGCGATATGGTTATGCTCGGCCGTCCCCTACTCGCTGATGCTGACTGGTGCAACAAGGCTTATGCTGGCAAAGTTAGCGACATTCGTCCCTGTATTGGTTGTCAAGAAGCTTGCATAAATGAGTTTGTGGAAGGCGGACACCCACAGTGCGCAGTTAATCCCCGTACAGCTTTTGAAGAAGAATATTCCTTCGAAGTACCAAAAGCTGATGTAATCAAGCGAGTTGCTGTTATTGGGGCTGGTCCTGCCGGAATAACCGCCGCAGAAACTTTAATTATGCGCGGACACAAAGTAGACTTGTACGAAAAAGAAAAGGTCGTTGGCGGTAATGTTGTACCTGGTAGCAAGTCATATATAAAATATGAAGTTAAGAACTATCTAACCTACCTAAACAATGTTGTGGAAAAGTTAAAAGGCAATAAGAACTTTGCCCTAAAATTAGGCACGCAACCAACCTTATCAGAACTTAAAGATGCTAAATATGACACCATTGTTGTTGCCGCAGGTACCAAGCAATGCCGTCCACCTGTGGAAGGAATAAACAATGACAATGTAGTACTAGCAATAGATGTCCTTCTAAAGCCGGAAATCGTCAAAGATGCCAAGGATATTGTGGTAATCGGCGGTGGAGTTGTTGGCACAGAAACTGCTTATTATCTAAACTACGAACTGGGCAAAAATGTTAAGGTTGTAGAAATGGATAAATATATTATGAATCATGCTTGTACTGCCAACCGCGGACACATAATACACTATTTAGAAGAGGCAGGTGTTGAACTTCTTAACTGCACAAAGCTAGTAAAAGTAATTGAAGCGGGCGCTGTGGTTAGTCAAAACACCCACAAAAATGTGCCTAATCCTTACCTAACTTGGGCGCCAATTCTACCAGAAAATGTTGAGAACCCAATGGATATGTTCCACCGCATTGGCGAGCAAAATGTAGAACGCACTCTTAAAGCTGACTTGGTTGTGCTAGCTGCTGGCGCATCGTGCGCTAACGAATTTTACTTTGAATGTGTAAAGAACAATGTTGCCAAAGAGATATTTAACATTGGCGACAGCTTCAAGAGCGCAAGAATATTTGAAGCGGTGAGAAGTTCTTACAGAAAGGCAAGAAGCATATAATATTTTTTTACGGGAGGTAATATGAAGGATTATCTTATGGACTTAACGAAAGAGCAAGTTGATATTCTAAATGGCTCTAAGGGCGAAACTATGGCAAAAATTATGCAAACCATAGTGATGTTTGGTGATATTTTCGGAGCAAAAAGGCTTGTCCCCGTGACCCACAAACAGGGGCATTTGGTCACAAGTTTTGGCATTGGCATGCTAAAACCAGTCTTTTCCATAATGGATAAGCTAATCGCTGAAGGTATAAAAACCGAAGACTATTTTACCGTTGACCCCCGCCCAATGGACTTTGATAATGTGAAATGTAACTTTTTAGAAAAACTTGTTTTTAAGAAGTTTATGTACTCACAACAACAAAGATACGAGGAGCAACTAAAGAAAGTGGGCTTAAAAAATGACAACGCATTTACTTGCACTTGCTACCTGCCTGAAGTGGGTAATTTGCCCAAAGAAGGTGACATACTTAGCTGGGCGGAGTCTAGCGCGGTAGTTTTTGCCAATTCTGTGCTTGGCGCGCGTTGCAATCGCAACAGCGGTATGATTGACATTTTTGGAAGTATCCTCGGGCTTGTGCCTGACTTTGGACTACTTACAGACGAAGGCAGAAAGGCAACTTGGAAGATAGTTATTAAGACCACCAAAAAGCCAGAAGCGCAAGTACTTGGTAGCGCTATTGGTATGAAGGTAATGGAAGATGTGCCTTATATCGTGGGACTTGATAAGTTCATCGGTACCGAGCTTAATGATACTGCTATTAGCTATCTAAAGGATTTCGGCGCGGCAACAGCGAGCAACGGCGCGGTGGGATTGTATCACATTGACAAACTGACACCTGAAGCTAAAAATCTAGGCGAAGCATTGCTTAATGAAGGTTATAAAGAGTACATAATTGACGATGCAGAAATAGAAAGAGTGTACAAAAGCTACCCTGTTATGTGGAAAGATGTTGATAGCAAGCCTACTTTATGCTTTATTGGCTGTCCGCACCTAACATACAACCAACTATGCGACTGGACGGACAGAATAACGGAAAACCTGATAGCCAACAACCGCAAAACGGTAAATGTGCGTACAGTTATGACTTCTAGTCCCGATGTGGTGGAAAAGTTCAAGCAAAGCAAAAGATATCCTGTGCTTATGGCAACTGGAGTAAATCTTAGCAGTATCTGTCCTTTGATGTACACAAATAATCCACTTACAAAAAAGAGAGCAATAGCTACTAACAGTAACAAACTTAGAACATATAGCGTGGCTAGATACTACAAAGACGAAGATATTCTAGCAATATTAACTGGCAAGGAGGGCGTATGAAAACTTATAAAGGTAGAGTTATAGCAAAAGGCAACTGGACGGGCGAAGCCGTTGTAAGTCGTCAAGGTGTCAATACTTTGGCAACCTTCCAGTCAAGCGGACTAAAAAATGCCAAACAAGTTATTGTATCCGACCAAAATAATCCGGATATCTACGAAAAAAACATCACCGACAAGGCGCTTTGTTTGCCCATTACCATAGGTTCTACAACGGGCGGAATGATTATCCAAACAATTTGTTCAATGGGAATAAACCCATCAGCTTTCCTTTTTAGCGAACATATTGACAGCCTAGCTGCTAGTGGCATAGTTCTTTCTCGTGTGTGGGAAGATAGCAAAGTAATTGCTATTGATATGCTTGGTGATGACTTCTTGCAGACAGTACAAACAGGCGACAAAATTGAGATAAAAGAGGACGGTACCGTTACAATACTATGAAGACATTTGGCAAAAATCTAAAAAAACTACGAGTGGGGGCAAGAATTTCGCAAATAAATTTTGCCAAGCTACTTAACACAACGCAACAGCGCGTGAGCGAATGGGAATGTGACAAAACCGAGCCAAAACTCTATTATGTGATAAAGATTATAAAAATTCTTAACACTGATTTTGACACGCTAACAGAAGGGTTCCAATAAAATCTAGCTTATAGCTACAAACAAATATGTTTTTTGACATAAAAAATAGCAGATAAACATTTATCTGCTATTTTATTTTAATAAGATTGTTCTTGCTCTTTGTAAGGAAGTAATGCCGTCCTTGCTCTTTTTACTACTTGTGTAAGCAGTCTAGTGTTCTTACTCCTTGAAAGGAAGTAGTATCGTCCTTACTCTTTTTACTACTTGTGTAAGCAGTCTAGTGTTCTTACTCTCCCTTGAAAGGAAGCAGTGCCATTATTCTTGCTCTCTTAATAGCTTGAGCAAGTAGTCTTTGATGCTTTACGCATATACCAGATGTGCGACGGGGAATAATCTTGCCATTTTCTGCAATGTAGCGTGGGCGTCTTTCGCCACTTCTGTCAAAGCTCTTTTCGCTATTCTTTTCTATGTCTTTAGCCAAAGCAATATAATCGATTTCGTCTATTTTGTTGGCGCAGAAAGTACAAACCTTTCTTCTAGGAACGCGCTTATAGTTAGAAAAACTATTATTTTTTCCTTCTCTGATCATTTAGAATCCTCCAAATACGGTTGTTACCGTCATATTATTAGTTTTTTGCAAGAATTACTTGCTTAGTCTTTTTAGAAAGGCAAATCGTCATCGTCAGCTGCCTTTAGCTCGCTAACCTTTAGTGTAGGTTTGCTAGCTACTTCTGGAAGCTCGTTAATATCGTCATTGTCATTCTTTGTGCTTAAGAATTGCACTTCTTCTGCAACTATTTCTGTTGAGTATCTTTTTGTGCCGTCGCTAGCTTCGTAGTTTTTGTTTTGAATGGTGCCTACTATGCCAACCTTACTGCCCTTTCTTAGATATTTGCCACAATTCTCCGCTAGTCCTCTCCAGCATATTATGGAGAAAAAATCTGTGTCTTTGCTACCGCTACTGTTGTTGTAACGGCGAGTAACAGCTAGTGAAAACTTGCAATTTACTAAGTCATTGCTCGTTGTATTAACTTCTGGGTCCTTTGTTAAATTTCCTATAAGAAATACTCTGTTCATTTTGTCCTCCCCTAAATAATTAAGCTCTTGTAATCATTTGACGAACTATATTGTCATTGATTCTCATTTGTCTTTCAATCTCGGCTGGCGCCTCTGCATCCGCAGAGAACTTCATTAGGACATAGTAACCTTCTTTTTTGTAGTTGATAGGGTAAGCAAATCTTCTTGTGCCCCACTTGTCAACTTCACTGACTGTTCCACCTAATGATTCTACCAATGTGGAGAATTTTTCTACTAAAGCAGCCTTCTCCTCATCACCGATATCATTTGCAATGATATACAATAATTGGTAATTGTTCATTTCTGTACCTCCTTTTGGTCTAATTTGGCTATCCCTTTTTAGGATAACAAGGATAATTGGATTAAATTCCACTAAATCACAATCCATTATACACGCACTTTATTTTTTTGTAAAGCACATTTATGGGCAATTAGTATATAATTCGCACTTAGTTATTGTATTTATATAATAACTTAATCTATAATCTTATTTTATAATTATAATGC
>CAYJBW010000041.1:0-12526 GCA_964368255.1 uncultured Christensenella sp. | reverse complement strand
CTATTGTAGACTAAATTTTGGAATAACAGGTACTAAGTTGCTTCAATAATAGGTCTTTAACCACAAATAAAAACACTCAAAATAATTTTGAGTGTTTTTATTTGAAAATTTTATGTTTTGCGCTTTTTGACCATACATACCGCCACCAATTTTTTCTACAATTTCTTATGTTATATCCTAATAAATTCCATAAAAGTTGGCAATAATCATAGTACACTCTTTGCTGTGGAGGCGGTCATGATTGTTAGCACAAAATTGAACAAAAATAATCTGTATATTTACTTAGATGGCGAGTTGGACCAAAGTGTAGCTTCCGTTCTCAGGACGGAGCTGGACAATTATTTGGATGATACAAATGCCAAGAATGTCATACTTAATCTAAAAAAATTAAGTTTTATGGACAGTACTGGTATCGGACTAATACTAGGTAGGTATAAAAAACTAAAAAACAAGAATATTCCACTTTTTATTAACGAACCGTCAACTCACATTGACAAGGTGTTAAAAATCAGCGGACTTTATACAATTATACCCTTAATATAACAAACTGGAGGAATCAATGAACAATTATATGAGTTTGAGAATAAGCGCAGTCCCCAAAAACGAAAGTTTTGCCCGTAGCGTGGTGGGAGCTTTTTGCGTACATAGTAACCCGACATTAGATGTAATAAATGACATAAGAACGGCAGTTTCGGAAGCTGTAACTAATTCTATTGTGCATGGATATGGCAAAGACAGTGGAGATATTCTAATAAATGCCGAGATAGTTGACGATGTAATAAACATAAAGGTTATTGATTATGGCAAAGGCATGGTTGATGTAGATGTTGCGACAGGAGACTTTTATACCACTATGCCAGAAGATGAGAGGAGCGGACTTGGTTTTACTATTATGAAAACATTTATGGATACATTGCAGGTGGAGAGCGTTCTTGGAGCAGGAACATCAGTTACTATGTCAAAAAGGTTAACAAATGCTTAGTTTTGAGAACACAATAGCTTTAATAATGCAAGCGCAAAGTGGCGACAATGATGCAAAAATGGAGCTACTTAGTAACAACATGCCCCTAATTAAAAGCATAGTTAGGCGGTATCAAAATAAGCAAATAGAGTATGACGACCTTATTCAACTTGGTACTTTAGGTTTTATTAAGGCAGTCAACAACTTTAACACAGATTTTGGGGTAAAATTTTCTACCTATGCTGTGCCAATGATTGCTGGAGAAATAAAAAGATATATTCGTGACAACGGAGCAATTAAGGTTAGTCGTTCAATTAAAGCACAAAACTTGCAACTAAATGCTTTTGTGGAAGGGTATAGGCACAAACATAGCACTGACCCTACTATAAAAGAAATTGCAGAATATATGAAAATTGAAGAAACCGATGTGGTTTTTATTATGGACAGCGCAAAATATCCCGTGTCACTCTTTGCCGAAAGCGAAGAAGACGGCTTGAGTTTGATAGAAAAAATAGCGGACAAAAGCTCTCAGGATGATTATATAGAAAAAATGTTACTGCACGACATAATAAATAAGTTCGATGAGCGTGACAAAAAGATAATTATTTTGCGCTATTACCGTGATAGAACGCAAAGCGAAATTGCTAGTGAACTTGGGGTGTCGCAAGTGCAAATATCTCGCTTAGAAGCCAAAATTTTGGAACGCATTAAGAAAGAACTAACGGTAGTGTAAAAAAATTTATAATGGTATAAATCCAATACTCTATGCTCAAAATAGACATAGGGTATTTTTTTATGATAAATAAAAACTTTATAACTAATACAAGAATAAAAAAAGAAGAAATATGTATTCCCACAAAGAGCATAACGGAGGGTATAGTTAGTGAAACTGCCAGAAAATAAAATTAAAGAGTACAAACGCCTTGTAAGGCAAGAAATGCCCACTTCTAAGCACTTAGCAACTATGCTTAGCGCTTTTGTTGTCGGGGGAATAATTTGCAGTATAGGGCAATTTATAAGCGATATGCTAAAGCTAGGTTTTAAGACAATGCCAGAAGAAATTGTTGCAAGCTATACAACAATGATACTGATTGCCGTAACGGGCATACTTACCGGCTTTGGTATATATGACAAGATTGGCGGCTTTGGCGGTGCAGGTAGCATTGTGCCAATAACTGGCTTTGCCAATTCTATTGTGAGTCCGGCGATAGAACATAAAAGAGAGGGTATTGTACTTGGACTATGTAGTAATTTATTTAGCATCGCTGGCCCCGTTATTGTCTTTGGTATAACAGCATCTATAATCGTGGGAATAATTTATTTATTTATTTATTAGTATGAAAAATCAAACATTATTTTTTGAAAATCCAGTATACATTGTGGAAACATCCACAGTTGGCGCCAAGAAAGAAAAGGAAGGTCCACTTGGCAAATACTTTAACTATTGTGTTGAAGACGACTTATTGAAACAAAAAAGTCACGAATACGCAGAAGCAAAAATTCACACTGGAGTGCTGAAACAGCTACTCAACCGTGCAAAACTACAGCCAGAAGATATAAACTGTGTGTTTGCAGGAGATTTGCTTGACGAAATTGTTGGCTCTAGCTTTGCACTTCGAGAACTTAATATTCCTTATATGGGTGTTTATAACGCTTGCGCCACCTTTGGAGAAGCGTTAATACTTGGTTCTAGTATGATTTCTAGCGGTTTTATGAAAAAAGTTATTTGTTCTTCATCCAGTCACTACGCAACGGCAGAACGACAATATAGATTTCCTTTGGAGCTTGGCAACCAAAGGACACCGCTCGCGCAGTGGACGGTAACTGGAGCGGGCGCAACTCTACTGTCTAGCGATATGCCCACGAATATAAAAATAACTTGCGCAACTATTGGCAGAGTAATTGACTTTGGGTTAGACGATGCCAACGATATGGGCGCAGTAATGGCACCGGCAGCACTTGACACTATTATTAGCCACCTTAGCGATACAGAGCGTGATATAAATTATTATGACCTTATCCTTACGGGGGATTTGGGGCATGCTGGTAGTAGACTTTTCCAAAAGTTAGCTACCCAAAAGGGTTATAACTTTGACGAAAACTATTCTGACTGTGGTATTTTGATTTATAACAGAGAAGCACAAAATGTCAAGCAAGGCGGGAGCGGCGCAGGATGTAGTAACATAGTTTTTAATGGATATGTATATAAACAAATGTTGGAAGACAAATATAAAAAAATATTGTTAGTGCCAACTGGGGCATTGCTTTCCAAAATGTCTACTTTGCAAGGGGAAACAATTCCGGCTATTGCGCATGCTATTAGCATAGAAAAAGACTAGTTGAGGTAAAAATGGAAATATTTTTGACATATTTGAAAGTTTTTTTAGTTGGTGGGGCGATATGCGTTTTGGGACAGGTACTAATAAATTTAACCAAAATGACATCGGCAAGAATATTAGTTATCTTTTTGTTGATTGGTGTAGTGCTACAGGCGGTTGGAATATTTGAACCAATAAAACAGTTTGCTTCCGCAGGAATAACCATTCCAATAACAGGTTTTGGGGCGGTGCTTGCTAAAGGCGCAATGGAAGGGGCGAAAGTTCAAGGCTTATACGGCGCGCTTGTGGGCGGCACTAAGGCTGCGGCAACGGGAATTGGCGTTGCAGTGTTTATCGGCTTTGTAATAGCGCTATTTTCCAAGTCAAAATCAAAAACTTAACAAAATTGTTGCTATTTGGAACCAACAAAGTAGCAATCAATTGACTTTTTGTCGTCAGGGGCATAAAATAGCGATATGAACATTTTTGAAGAAAAATGCGTGATAATCAACACGCAATCTAATTTATTTTATTTTACCGATTATTGCTCCAGTGATGCTGTGATTATATTTTATGATAATAAAAAATATTATTTTACTGATGCAAGATACTTTGAAGAAGTTAAAAAGCTACTAACGGACTATTTAGTACTAGATATTGCATCGCTAAAGACTTTTATTGAAGACAATAATATTGTAGAAAGTGGTATTGAAGGGGATATTACTCTTAATTTTTATAACGAGCTTAGGTCTTTTGGTATACAAAAGTTTAATATTATTGACAAAAAAATTACTGAAATGCGCGCTATAAAAAAGCCTTACGAAATTGAACGCATAATAAAGGCTCAAGCTATCACCGAAAAGACATTTAGTGAAGTTTTGTCGCACATTGTAGAAGGCATAACGGAAAAGGAGTTAGCATCCACATTAGAAATTTTGTTAATGAAAAACGGAAGCGAAGAAAGGGCGTTTAGTTCTATTGTTGCATTTGGAGAAAACACCGCTAAGCCACACGCTCACCGCAGCGATAAAGTGCTAAAAACAGGTATGCCTATTACCTTAGATTTTGGCGCAAAATACAAAGGATACTGCTCAGATATGACAAGAACAGTATTTTTGGGACAAATAGAAAAGGAACTTGAATACATATATAACTGCGTTTTTTTAGCACAAAAAATTGCTCTTGATAGTATTAGTGAAGGGCTAAGCGGTAAAGAATGTGATAGCTTTGCTAGAGATTACCTCAAAAGCAAGGATTTAGATAGATATTTTGTACATTCACTAGGACACAGCTTAGGAATAGATATTCACGAAAAGCCGAACTTTTCGCCAAAATGCGATACGATTATGCGCCAAGGTATGGTTATGAGCGTGGAACCAGGGGTGTATATTCCTAATAAATATGGTGTGCGTATAGAAGATTTAATATATTTTGACGCAACTGGCATTAAGAACTTGACAAAAAGCCCCAAAAACATCATAATATTATAGTAGATTTTTAATACATCGGAGGACGGAATATGGCTTATTTAACGGCAGGAGATTTTAGGAAGGGTATCACATTTGAAATGGATTCTACAGTGCAAGTTATTGTTGACTTTCAGCATGTCAAACCAGGCAAAGGCGCGGCTTTTGTGCGCGCAAAAATTAGGAATGTTATGACTGGGGGCGTGATTGAGCGTACTTTTAACCCTAACGAAAAATTTGAGTTAGCCCATATAGAAAGAAAAAAGATGATATATAGCTATGCTGACGACAATTTATATTATTTTATGGATGAAGAAACTTTTGACAGCGTTCCGCTGAATAAAGATATAGTTAGTGATGCTCTTAGATTTATCAAAGAGGGCGACAAATGCGACATAGCATTCTACAAAGGCAATGCTTTTGAGTGTGAACCACAAAACTTCGTTGAGCTGCTTATAGTGGACTCTGAGCCTGGTATTCCTGGCGCAACCGCACAACCTGGTTCCAAGGGCGCAACGCTAGAAACTGGCTATACCATTCAAGTTCCTTTGTTTGTTAACACTGGCGATACTGTCAAGGTCGACACCAGAAACGGCACATATATGTCAAGAGTATAATACTATTAGCATAATATAAGGCATCTCGGAATAAGTTTTTCCGAGGTGCTTTTTTTATGGAAAAACTGCTAAACCAAGAAATATGGAGAAAAATAAACGATAAAACACCTAAAAGCAAAATTACGGAAATTAGGCTACGACTAAATAAAAAAATTTTTATAAAAACTATAGATAGTAGTTTTTTTATCACCGATATTGTTACAGAAAAGTTACTAAATGACGCGGTAATGGTCGCAACAAACTATTCTCAATATAGCTTTGAAAGGGAAATTAGTGACGGATATATACCATATAGAGAGGGCATAAGAATAGGTATTGTTGGTAGTGGCAAAATAAATGAACGCAATTTGATAGCATACAAGAATATTTATTGCTTGAATATAAGAATTCCACACCAAATATTTAATTGCCCCAAAGAAGTGCTACAAATACTAAATAACTTTGACAATACTTTGGTAATATCTCCGCCATATGGGGGCAAAACTACGTTAATCAGAGAAATGGCGCGGCTTCTTTCTCAAGATAATGACACCTTGATTATTGATGAAAGGTACGAACTTTGCGGAGAAAAATGTACCTTGGAGCAAGGGGAGCGCTGTGACATCATACAAGGCATAGCTAAAAGACTGGTCTTTGAGAACATTATCCGAACAATGTCGCCAGAAATTGTCGTTTGTGACGAGCTTTTTGGCAAAAGTGACTTTTTAGCGGTAAAAAGGATTATTAGTTCGGGCATAAAGTGTCTAGCAACTTACCACGCTAGTTGTAAAGATAATTTACCTAACATACTTAAAAGACTTTTTTTCAATATTATTACCCTTAATTCTAAACCCAGTGTTGGTAGCATAATCTCTATTTGTAGAGGAAAAAATGATTAGACTGTTTATCGGCGTAATTATCTTTATGATAAGCATTTATGTCGGCATTGTGATAAAAAAGTTTTTTGTAAGCAGGTGCAAAATTTATGATGAAATGCTAGATTTTGTGACATCTACGCAAGGAGAAATACAGTTTTTCGGTACCAATATAAACGATTTAATACAAAAATACTGTCAAACCAATGAAAATTCGCTTTCAAGCGTACTAAAGAACATAAATATCCCCGAAAGATGTAGTATAGAGCATTTACAAACAAACTATTTGAGCAAAAAAGGCAAAAATCTGTTAATTGACTTTATTATTAACCTAAGTAAACTAAATAGCTCTACGCAAAAAGAATATATAGAAAACTATAAAAATAAGATATTGAAAGAAATGGATGTGTGCAAATTAGAACTAACTAGTAAAGGGGAAATCTACAAAAAATTAAGTCCTTTTGTAGGGCTAACGATAGCAATTATTATCTTCTAAAGGTAACAAAAAAATGAACATCGATATTATTTTCAAAATAGCAGGCATTGGCATTATAACTGCCGTAATCAATAATATTTTAGAAAAAAGCGACAAAAAGGAAATTGCTACGCTTGTAACTTTGGCAGGACTTGTTCTTGTTCTTATGATGGTAGTTGATATGCTAGGCAACCTTTTTGACACACTAAAAAGTATCTTTTTTTTGTATAACAAATGTTTTTACTTAAAGTAATCGGCATAGGATTTGTCGCTATAACCGGATATAATTTATTAAAATATTCTAAGCAAGAGTTTGCTAATTTTGTTCTAATTGGGGCTGGCTGCATAATTTTGATACTAATATCCGACAAAATAAGCCAAGCAATAACTGCATTTCAAGGTATTGCTCAAAAGGCGAATTTAGACAGTTCAGTTTTTTCCGTAATCATAAAAATTATTGGTATAGGTTATGTGACGGAATATTCGGTAAGTTTGTGCGAAGACAACGGGTGCGCTTCTATTGGCAAAAAGATAGAGCTAGCTGGCAAAATTACTATTTTTATTATGGCGATACCAATAATTACTAACATAATTGAGTTAATAGGGGGGATAATGTGATAAAAAAAGCATTTTTTATTATTTTGGTACTATCATTATTCCTTATTTTTGTTGCGTTCATTCCAAAAAGCTCCGCGGTCGCTTACGCAAATGACAACGAAACGGAACAAGATTTGGAAGACACAGTAACATCCACACTTGACGACCTAGATTTGTCTAGTTATCAGAGTTTTATAGATGAACTGGAAAAAGAAGATAACATATCAATAAAGCAGCTTATTAACGATATTTTGCACAATAAAAACCAAATTGACTTTAATTATTTTTACAAATTCGCACTTGGTGCTTTGTTTAAGGAATTCAAAAATATTCTGCCAAAACTAGCAATTATTATTTCGGTGGTACTGCTTTTTGGAGTACTGCAAAAACTAGTGTCCAATTTTAACAAACAATCAACCAAAAAAATTGTGTTTATATCCTGTTATGGAGTGGTTTTGTCTGTACTTTTGTACATGGTATCCGATGTAATTATGTCAACAATTAAGACAATCAATATACTGAGTAAATTTGTAGATTTAACTTTTCCCATACTGCTTACTTTGGTAACGGCACTAGGGGGCAATGTTTCTGTTTCTGTCTATCAACCGCTGGTACTTGTTTTTAGTGGCGGAATTTTCAAAATTATTACCTTAGTTGTGCTACCACTTTTTTATATTTGCTTCGTTTTTGGCATTATTGGCAATTTGAGTGATGATTTGAAACTATCCAAGTTCGCAAAAACTGCCAAGAAAACCGCAGAATGGGTACTAGGTATAGTTTTTAGTTTGTTTATTACCTTTTTGACGGCGCAGGGTATTACTGGCGCAAGTTTTGACTCTATCGCAGCAAAAGGGGCAAAATTCGCTTTGTCAAGCTATGTTCCTGTGGTCGGCAACTATCTAAAAGAAGGTTTTGACATCATTCTTGCGGGCTGTTTGATAATAAAAAATGCTTTCGGGTTGTGCGCAATTATTATCCTAATATTTATTATTTTGTTGCCAATTATTAAGTTGCTGCTTATAGTTTTCGGTTTGCGGCTCACTTCTTCTATATTAGAGCCAGTTTCTGACAGCAAATTTTCGGAAGTGCTTTACTGTACTTCAGACAGTCTTATGATACTAGTAACCATTCTTGTATGTGTATTTTTTGCGTTATTCATTTTTATTATGCTGATAATATACTCTTGTAACATGGGGGTAATATGAAAGAATGGTTAATTAGCATTGTGGCTGTTGTATTGCTCCTAGTTTTGATGGAAGTACTTCTTTCAGAAGGTAATACGAAAAAGTATGTTCAAGGCGTTATTCGCTTGATTTTGATTGTAGTAATTGTATTCCCTATAATAAATATCATTAAGAAGGACATTATATATCAAGACATTATCCCGACTACTCACGAAGAAGATATCACCGACCAAAGTTTTTTGGATAAAATTTATGTGGCTAGATATCATAGCGCAGAACTAGATATACAAAAAAAGTTGCAAAGTAAGGGAATAAAAGGAGCTGTGGTTAGCATAGATATTTATTATGCTGACAGTTATTTAATAGAAATCAGCAATGTATATGTGGACCTACATAATGCAGTCATATCCATAGCGGATGAGAATATATTTATTAATGACATAATAATTGATGTGGTAAAAACGAATCTTATTGTGGACGGGGAGAAAATAATAGTATATGGACAGGGCAAAATTTATAAGCATAATTAGCAAAATAAAAAAAATTAAACACATTGAGATAATTATCGGCGTGGTTGCCGTAGTACTGATGATAATAATATACGCAGGAGTTAGCACGAGCAACAATAAGGTTAAAGAAAGCGCAGAGGTAAGCGCAACAAAATACGAAGTGGTTGATATGGAAAAAAAACTTGCAGATGTACTTGGCAGTATTAACGGTGTAGGCAGCACAGAAGTAATGATTACTTACAAAAGCACTTCAGAAAAAATTACGGCAAACACAACAACAACTAACAATAACACTTCTAGTTCTACAAGCGGAAATACTAATAGTTCGACAAGCATAACGCAATCACCGGTTATAGTTACAAACAGTGGCAAAAGTGAACCATACATTACTAAGGAAATAATGCCCGAAATTAGGGGTGTAATAATTGTTGCGGAAGGCGCAGATAATCCCGTAACAAAGCTTGCAATAATGCGGGCAGCGCAGACAGCCTTGCAGATAAATGCCAGCAATATAGAAATTTTTGCAATGAATAAAAAATAAACTTAAAAAAAATATGGAGGCAGGTTTATGAAAGCAAACAAAAAGAAGATTATTATTCTAGTATCATTGGTGGTTTTATTGGTAGCAACGGGCTGCTTGAACTACTTTTTGACAGTAAAAGCTAAAGGCGGGGCTAGTCCAGTTGACGGAAGTGGCAATGTTACATTCTTTAGCACTTACAGAACTGACAGAGAAGCAACCAGGGCGCAAGAAGTGCTATACCTTGAAGACATAATAACTAGCGCAAACAGCACCCAAGAAGTCATCACTTCAGCTCAAGAAAAGAAGCTAAATTTAGTTGGCAATATGGAAGTTGAGCTATCACTAGAAGGTCTAATTAAGGCAAAAGGATTTGAAGATTGTATTGTTACAATTAGTAAAAACAATGTAAATGTGGTGGTAAAAGATAGCGAACTAACCGTTCAAGAGGCTGCGCAGATACTAAATATTATTGTTGCAGAAACTGATTATAATGCTAAGAATGTAATAATAATACCTTATGTGTAATACTTAGCCTAGATATAAAATGTACTTGCCATATTAAGACAATTATGCTATTATTGTTTATGAGGTAAGTATGAGAGAATCTATGTCACAGGAAGAAATAAATCGCAATAAAAATTTGATAATCTCCTTTGTCAACAACGCCATCATTCAGGTTGACGGTGTGGCAAAGGAGCTTAATGTTAAATCGAAGTTGGGTATTTCTACGATGAACTCTAAGAATATACATGTATATTTTATGGGCAATGAAGTAACAATAGATATATATCTAAGCGTAATATATGGCTATAGCGTGCCTCATGTGGTTTTTTTGGTACAAGATAAAATTATAAATTCCGTCAAAGAGAGTACTGATTTTGATGTAAAAAGCGTCAATGTTCATGTCTCTAATGTTATTTTTGGATAAAAAGGAAGGCAATGAGTAGAAAATTAGCAAGAGAGTACACTTATAAGCTGGTATTTGAGTTTTTGTTTAACCTTACCCCCAATACTAGAACTTATGGAGTTTTTTCTCACTCTGATTTGGACGAAACCGATGTGCGGTATATGGAAAAAGTATACTATGGTGTAGTCAATCACTATGAGGAACTAAAAAGTATAATTACAGAGTATTCTCAAGGGTTTGCATTCGATAGAATATATCGTACCGATTTAAGCGCACTTTTAATATCAATTTACGAAATGAAATATCTTGATGATATCCCACCTTCAGTATCAATTAGCGAAGCAATTGTACTAGTAAAAAAATATTCCACAGAAAAAAGTAACTCTTTTGTAAACGGCATACTATCTACTGTGTATAAGAGTTTGTATGGAGAGAAGAATGGTAATAATTGACGGTAAAAAAGTATCGCAAGCAATAAGAAACGACTTAGCAAAAGAAGTCGCTTTTTTTAATAAAAAAATAGGGTTAGCAGTAATAATAGCAGGAGATAATAGCGCATCGGAAGTGTATGTAAAGAACAAAATCAACGCATGCAAAGAAGTGGGCATCACATCCTACCACTATTCCTTCCCCGAAAATGTAACAAAAAACGAGCTGATTGAACTAATATCAAGCCTAAACTGCAATAAAGATGTTCATGGAATTTTAGTGCAATTGCCACTACCAAAACACCTTAACGAGAGAGAAATTCTGTCATATATTGATCCAAATAAGGATGTAGACGGTTTTAGTCCTTACCAAATGGGCAAACTTGTTCTTGGGGAAGACGGCTTTCCTAGTTGTACACCTTATGGCATAATGGAGCTTTTTAAGCACTACGATATATCGCTTGCAGGCAAAAACGCTGTGGTTGTGGGCAGAAGCAATACCGTAGGAAAGCCTATGGCTATTATGCTTACTGCGGCAAACGCAACTGTTACGGTGTGCCATTCCAGAACCAAAAATCTAGCTGATTTTACGAAGAAAGCAGATGTTTTGGTCGTTGCGATAGGAAAAGGGCGTTTTATTACAGCTGATATGGTCAAAGAAGGCGCGGTAGTAATTGATGTTGGAATGAACAGAATAGATGGCAAACTGTGCGGAGATGTGGATTTTGAAGCGGTTAGCCCAAAATGTTCTTATATTACCCCTGTTCCTGGCGGAGTTGGTCCAATGACTGTTACAATGCTACTAAAAAACACTATCGGGGCTATCAAGAATGAGTAAGAAAGAATATCTTACAGTCGAAGAATTAAACTATTTTATAAATAATCTATTTGCCGAAGAAACATTATTACATAATGTCCCTGTGGTTGGAGAAGTGTCTGGTTGCTCAGTGGTCGCCGGACATTGTTATTTTACGCTGAAAGATAAAAAAGCACAAATTAAAGTTGTTTTTTTTAACTGTCCGCCCAAAATGGTGCCAATAAGCGGGGAAAGTGTGCTAGTAACAGGATTTGTCGACTACTATACAAAGAACGGTCAAATAAGCATTAGAGCGTACGACATAAAGCCTTTTGGAAAGGGGCAGTTGTATGTAGAGTTAGAAAAGCTAAAAGAAAAATTGACACAAGAAGGGTATTTTGATGAGTCGAAAAAGAAAGAAATACCCACATTTTGCAAACGAGTTGCAATAATTACTAGTTCGCAGGGCGCAGCTTTGCAAGATTTTATTACTACTGTGCGCGAAAGGAACTGTTTGCTTGATATATCCGTTATCGATGTTAGAGTACAGGGAGAAAACTGCGTTAAAGATGTAGTAAATGCGCTTACAGGTGCAGATGACTACGGCTTTGATGTTATTGTACTTGCAAGAGGGGGCGGTTCCTTTGAAGACTTATATAGCTTCAATGATGAAAGAATGGTGAAGGCAATATTTGCTATGAAGACGCCAATAATTTCTGCTATTGGACACGAAACTGACTATACTCTATGCGATTTTGTATCGGACTTCCGTGCAATTACTCCCACTGCAGCGGCGGAAAAGGTCGCTTATGATGTGCAAAAACTAAAAAAATCTGTATTGGATTTGGCATTAAATATGCAAAATATTACAAAAAATAAGTATATTAGGAC
>CAYJBW010000040.1:0-12799 GCA_964368255.1 uncultured Christensenella sp. | reverse complement strand
TCTTATTAGTAATCTTTATACTAAAAAAAATACACATAGGAGTAAAAATTATGAAAAAAATTAAAATTTTTGACACCACCCTACGCGACGGAGAACAAGCTCCAGGTAATAGCATGCACGCTTCCGAGAAATTAGAACTCAGCGCTCAGCTAGAACGACTCGGTGTAAATATTATAGAAGCCGGTTTTGCTGTAGCAAGTCAAGGAGATTTTAATTCTGTTAAGGAAATAGCCGAACAAAGGGAAAAATGCATTGTGACTACCCTTTGCCGCTGCAAAAAAGAAGATATAGATACAAGTTTTGAAGCGCTAAAGACTGCCATTGTTACTCCGAGACTTCACTTGTTTTTGGCAACAAGCCCCGTTCATATGGAATATAAGCTAAAAATGACACCTGACCAAGTAATTAGCAAAATTGCGGAAAGTGTCAAATATGCAAGCAAGTATTTTAGCGATATACAATTTTCTTGTGAAGATGCTATGCGTTCGGAAAAGGACTTTTTGCTCAAAGCTATCCGCACTGCTATAGAAAACGGCGCAACAACAATCAATATTCCTGACACTGTAGGCTATAGCTATCCAGAAGAAATTTCCGATACATTCAAGTACATACTTGACAACATAACTAGCGACAAAATCACTTTTGCGGTGCATTGTCATAACGACCTTGGACTGGCTCTTGCTAACAGCTTAAGCGCAGTTCTTGCAGGTGCAACGCAAGTTGAAGGCACAATAAACGGTATTGGAGAACGGGCTGGCAATGTGGCTATAGAAGAAGTTGCTATGGCGTTAAAAACTCGTCCAGAATATTACAATTTGGACACAGATATTGTCACCAAACAGATTTATCCCACAGCTAAGTTGCTGTCGTCAATTACTGGCGTTAAAATTCACCCTACTAAGCCACTTGTTGGCAAGAATGCCTTTTTACACGAAAGTGGCATACACCAACACGGTGTACTAGCTAACAAGAACACTTATGAAATTATTTCCCCGGAAAGTTTAGGAATTATTCAAAATACTCTTGTTATGGGCAAGCATAGCGGAAAACACGCATTTCGTGATTATCTAAAGAATATCGGCATAGAAGTTGATGAACAAGAATTATCCGTTTTGTTTGACCGCTTCAAGGCAGTTGCGGACAGAAAGAAAATTGTCACTCAAAAAGACATAGAATATTTAGTAAGTCACACTAACAACACAAAGATAAAAAAGCGTGTTACCTTAGACAATTATGGTATAACTACAATGAAAGGCGGTCACGCTATTGCCAATATTACATTAAGCACCGAAGAAGGCATAAAAGCGGGCAACGGTATTGGCGATGGTCCAATTGATGCTGCATTTAAGACAATTAACGGCATTCTTGGTAAGAATTTTGAGCTAATCGACTGGTCAGTTAACGCAATTACCGAAGGACAAGACGCGCTTGGAGCTGCAACTTTACGGCTTTCTCTTGACGGAGAAGAAGTGAACGGCAGAGGCGTATCCACTGACACCGTAGAAGCAAGTTTACTTGCCTATATTGACGGTTGCAATAAGTTACTAGATATCTAAAGGAGAGTTATGGGCTACACTATTACAGAAAAGATTTTAATGCAAAAGTGCAACAAAACTTCAATAGCACCTGACGATTTGATACTAGCCAATGTTGACATTGTGCTTGGCAACGACATAACAAGTCCAGTGGCTATTAGTGAACTTAATAAGCACGGCATAACTAAGGTTTTTGACAAGGACAAAATAGCTATAGTTCTTGACCACTTTACCCCAAATAAGGACATAAAGTCTGCCGAACAATGCAAAGTATGTCGTGAATTTGCAAAAAAGCATAACATTACACACTTTTACGATGTGGGTAAAATGGGTGTGGAACACGCTTTGCTCCCCGAAAAAGGCATTGTAAAAACTTCCGATTTAATTATCGGCGCAGACTCTCACACTTGCACATACGGCGCACTAGGCGCATTTTCCACAGGTATTGGCTCCACAGACATGGCAATGGCTATGGCAACAGGCAAGGTTTGGCTAAGAGTTCCTAAGCAAATAAAAGTTGTGCTAACTGGCTCACTTAATAAATATGTCAGTGGCAAGGATGTAATTCTTCATCTTATCGGCATATTGGGTGTGGACGGCGCGTTATACAAAACTTTGGAGTTTTGCGGTGAAGGAGTAAGTTCTCTTACCATTGACGACCGCTTTACGATTTGCAATATGGCTATAGAATGTGGCGCAAAGAATGGTATTTTTGGCTATGATAATATTTCGACAGACTACCAAAAAGACAGAGTTAATGCTAAATATGAACCGCTATTTTCTGATGTTGACGCAGTTTATGAAAAAGAAATAGTAATAAACTTGTCAGAAATTAAGCCAACTGTTGCCTTTCCCCACCTACCTGAGAATGTTTATACGCTCCCCTTAAAGGAAAAAATATATATTGACCAAGCGTTGATTGGCAGTTGCACAAATGGCAGATTGTCGGACATCGCTAGGGCTGTAAGCGTGCTTAAGGGCAAAAAGGTTGCTGACAATGTGCGACTAATTGTTGTGCCTGCTACTCAAGATATTTATTTAGATTGTGTAAGGCTTGGCTACACCGAAGAAATAATTAAGGCAGGCGGGATTTTTAGTACACCAACATGCGGAGCGTGCCTAGGCGGACATATGGGTATACTAGCGTCAGACGAAGTATGCATATCCACCACAAACCGAAATTTCGTAGGCAGAATGGGCGCAATTAGTAGCAAAATATATTTGTCTAATCCAGAAGTTGCCGCATACAGCGCAATTTGCGGATACATCGCTGTGCCAAAGGAGTAAATATGGGAAAAGTATTCAAATATGGAGATAATATAGACACAGATTTAATAATTCCAGCAAGGTACCTTAATAGTTCGGAGTTGTCACACCTAGCCAAGTACTGCATGGCGGATTTGGACAGCAATTTTGCACAAAATGTAGTTAGTGGCGACATAATTGTTGGCGGAGAGAATTTTGGTTGCGGTTCTTCTAGGGAACACGCTCCCCTTGCTATCAAAGCATGCAATGTGCAAGCGGTTATTGCCAAAAGCTTTGCTAGGATTTTTTATCGTAACAGTATCAACATCGGCCTTACTATCTTAGAAAGCGAAGAAGCGGTTGATAATTGTGACAACGGCGATGTTTTGGAAATAAATATCGATAGTGGAGAAATTTTTAACAAAACAAAAAACAAAGTTTTTTATTCCAAGCCCTACCCTGCTTTTATAAAAACTATAATTGCTAAGGGCGGATTACTAAATTGTATAGAAGACTTTTCTAGGAGTAAATTATGAAAAGAATAGCATTGATTCACGGTGACGGCATTGGACCGGAAATTGTCGATTCGGCAGTTGAAGTACTAAAAGCCATTGCAAAAAAGTACAATCACAACTTTGAGTTCGTAGAAGCGCCTATGGGTGGCAACGCAATAGATCAGTTTGGCGAGCCACTGCCACAAAGCAGTATTGACACATGTCTATCTTCCGACTCTGTACTTCTTGGCGCAGTAGGTGGCAGAAAGTGGGACGATTTGCCCGGCAGCAAAAGACCAGAAGTTGGGCTTTTGGGTATCCGCAAGGCACTTAATGTGTATGCCAATATCCGCCCTATAACGCTTTTCCCTATTCTATCAAAAAGAAGTCCACTTAAAGAAGAATTCATTGGAAGCGGTATAGATATTGTTATGGTGAGAGAATTAACTGGCGGTATTTATTTCGGAGAAAGAGGCATTCGTCAAGGCTCATTTGGACGGGAAGCATTTGACACAGAGTGCTACTCAGAAATAGAAATAGAAAGAATAGCTAGAGTGGCATTTGAAATGGCGCAAAGACGGAAAAAGAACCTTGTTAGCGTCGATAAAGCAAATGTGCTAGAAAGCAGTAGATTATGGCGGTATGTAGTAGCAGAAGTGTCACAAGACTACCCAGATGTAACAGTAAGTAATATGCTTGTTGATAACGCAGCAATGCAACTTGCTAAAAACCCATCGCAGTTCGATGTAATAGTAACTTCCAACATGTTTGGCGACATACTTAGTGACCTTGGTAGCGTGCTAACTGGCAGTATTGGACTGCTCCCATCGTCTTCTATTGGCGAAACAACTTTGGGGCTATATGAACCTATTCATGGCTCAGCTCCAGATTTGGCAAGGAATGTAGCTAATCCAATTGCCACCATACTTTCTGCCGCTATGATGCTGGAACATAGCTTTGATATGAAAGAAGAAGCAACAAATGTAAGAAACGCTGTAGAAAAAGCTCTGGTAAAAGGCTTCCGCACTATAGACCTTTATGACAATAGTTCTACTGATATTTTATGCTCTACCGACCAAATCACCAAAGAAATAATCGCTTTACTATAATAATATTTGCTATATTTTACAATGAAAAAAACTCCTAATATAGGAGTTTTTTTGTATGTAATATTGTGTTTGTATTATTATTCTACTTGTTGCTTTTTCATTTTTTTGCTTTTTAATATTATAGCTGTAACAATATAACCGATTGATATTAACATAAATATTCCCAGTACCAAAAGTATTATTGTGGCGTACTCTGCCAAAATTATATTAAGTAAGGTAATAATAAGTCCTGCTACAAAGTTGCCTATTACTATTGCTGGGACGCTGTATCGATATTGCAAGTCCAGAAATGCTGCTACTGCTGAGCCTGTCCATACACCTGTCATGGGAATTGGTATAGCTACAAATAAGAATATCCCTATAGCTTTATTGATAATAACTTTTTTTGAGCGCTGGTCATCGTTAAGTGTGTTATCAATTTTGTCCACAGATTCGTCATCTAATTTGGTTGCTTTGCCTTTGAAAAAATCTTCTACAACAAAAGCTAAGTGATTGAACCATTTGAACCTTTTTAATAACCTTAATATTGGTTTAAGCAAAAATAGCAAAATAGGACAAACTATTAAAGCAGAAAAACAAGATAAAACAAAGGCAAGCCATGGGTTCATTCCTAAACTAGTCCCCACAGTAATTGCTCCCCTAACCTCTATCATTGGCACAACAGACAAAAGAATAGTAGCCAAGTACTTGTTGCTTATAAGGCCTTGAATACCTTGGATTATTGCATCGTTAATTGCGTTCATCAGTGATTTCTCCCATTACTCTTAATATATAATCGGTATATTCTTTAGCTATATTTACCTTAGTTATTTCTTCTGCTTTGCTAAAAAAAGCGTTACTATTAACTTCTAGTAGCATTTCATTACCCACAAAAAAGTCAATTCCGCAGTAGTCAAGTTCTAGATATCTAGATATGTTTTCCGCAAGTGCAACATACTCCTTACTTAGCACGGCTACTTTAGCTGTGCCACCTAAGTTCACATTACTGCGAAAATCCTTACTATTTTCTAACATCATAGCTGCCTTTACTTTGTTTCCAATAACTATGACGCGGTAGCTCTTCCCTGTGCTTTCTTTTATGTATTCTTGGTACAACTTGTCACAATTACCTAAGTTTTTATCAATTTGAACCAATTCTTCTAGGTTTTTTGCTAGATAAACTCCCGTTCCTAAAGAGCCTTGAGCAGTTTTCACTACTAGCGGATAACCTAGCTTTGTGCCCATCTTGCTTAAATACGCTTCGTCACAGATATATTTGTACTGCACTGGTGCCGATATGGTCTTAGGCATTTTTATATCATAGTTACTAAGTAATAACGCAGTTTTTGTCTTGCTGTCCGTATTTTCTATAGAAAAAGAAGAATTAAATACCACTACTCCGCTAGATTCCATCATTCTTGCAAGTGAAACATCTTTATCTAAAAAAATTGCAAAGTCACAGTCAAAACTGCTACCCACTATAATTGGTTGATTATTTACAAACAACTCCAGCAATTTATTTTGCTTTGCAAACTCATCTAGTATTCTACTAACTTGATGAGTGTACGACTTACTTTGGTAATAACCATTGACTACAACAACGCCTTTCATAGTTATCCGCTTACTGCTACCAAACAATTAGTTATGGTAATTGCATTGGCGTAGTATCTTCCCATACTTACTGTCGTTTCGTACTTTGTAAAGTTGTGAGCGGACACAGTGTTATAGTATGGCACTCCACCAGTAGGTGTTACTGCGGAAGCAATATTATAGTACTGGTTGCTATTTGGTACAAAACTAATTTTTATGGTGTTGTTGGTGTTGAACCTATACCCGTCTGCGGAATAATTCCCTTCGTCATCTACAGTTTTGTCCATAAGCTTAATTACAAAAAAGCCGTCACTAGCTGCTTTTACAGAAAAGTTCGATAATTTTTGCTCTTCGCTATCTACTGTCATATTAACCGTAACATAAAGTGTAGCATTTGCTACTCCTTGTGTCACACCGTCATCTATATACTTGTTGTTGTTGAGATCCTTGTATACATAACCGCAAATTAGTGTGTAATCTTTTAATTCGCAGAGCTGGCTTGTTTCACTGCGGAAATATTCTAATTGTGTAAGTTTGTATGAATAAATTGCATTGCCATGAATGGTACTGTTGCTTGTGGTGCTAGAATACTTCTTCATTGAGTAACTTAGTCCTTTCATTGCGCGTATCCATACCGTAGGTGTCCAAGCGCTCACTCCATAATTCCTACCACTATAACTGTTGTTCTTACCGTTGCGGTGGGGGTCATTTACTATAGGTCTAGTAGCATTCGGTCCCCAAGTGTGGTTAGAATAAGTTAAATAATTGTCATAAGTATTAGGATAACCATAATCCAAACTATCACTACCTATTATGCTGTACAAATACCAGTCTAGCGCTACTCTCTTTTGTTTTTGATACTCATTGCTAAATCTGACCGAATATTTTTCTCTTAGTTCAAAATAAGCTAGTTTTGACTTTAGTGATACATAGACAGCGTGCATAACTTCGCTTTTTTCAAAGTTATAGGCATATTTTGTAGTTTCATCAGTAACTTCAAGTGACTCAATCATTTCCACCGCTGTGCCAACACTACCTATAGTGTCTAGCATAACATCTGCCACGCTTAGCATACCTTTGGTGGTGTCAATATTTGCCCATTTTATATCCAAATTCATATTAGTTGTAGAAAAATACGGATCGCATAGCGCAAGTCTGTTAGGGATAAATTTGCCATCAATTTTGCCTAAATTGTAGAATGTACTTAAATAATGAGATAAACTCAGTGCCAAGGTGCCACCAACACCGTTACCTATCAAACGGATTTCTTCTCCGCTAGCTTTGTCGCTCATTTCTTCCAAATAAACTGCCGCAAGTACTTCTGTTAAGCTGTATTGTGGTACCGCTGAGGTTTCGTATCCTTCGTCTAGCTTGTATCTCATTTTTGGAAGTGAGAACATTTTTGCCAAAATATCGTCAGGTTTTTCTTCGTCTGCGAACCTTTCCCAATGAAAAATCGCCACATTATATTCTGCCACATTAAGCCAGTACCAAGATAAATCTAGTTTTAGTCCTTCTGCCTTCCAACCAATTGTTGCGGTATCATCAACAGTAAAGGCTGTTGGTGAATTTTTCTTAAAAGTATATTCGTCTTTATCCAGGTTCATAGAAAACTTGTTTTCGCTACTGTCTGTAGTTTCGCCATGAATAATTATAGCGGTAGGCTTGGTTCTTTCATAAGCGCGTAGCCACTCAAAAACTAAATCGCCCTTGCCGTCATCTTGTATCTCCGCTATGTTATTTATGTCGCTAAGTTTAATAACTGACATAGTTTGGTCATCTTTGTTGCAAGCAACCATACCAAAAACCGCAGTAAAAACTACAGTCAAAACTAAAAATACTATTACAATTTTTTTCAATCTCATCTCAAAAATCCCTCTATCCGTTAATTAAACCTATATTTATTATCTTCAAATCCAAAGTGCTGTTAATTGCAACAATGTTTGACTTTAGGTCACTTTTTATACCGTTGCCCATACATAGCATAGAACCACTATCTGGTTTGCCAACAACCTTGCCACTTGGCAATGCTATTTTTACATAATAATTCTTACCAATAGCGGTAGCTTCCAACAAAAACTCATAATATCCGCCATTAGATGTTGTTGTGGTGGCAACAAGTTTGTCACTGCTGTCATAAAGCTCCACATTTATGCCATTTATTCTGTTAAATAACCTATCGTCATTTATGCCATTGTCGTTGCTGTCAAAGTAAGCAAAACCAGCGACTTTGGGTGCGGTGATGTTTGTGCTTTTTATTACATCGTCACTAAAAGTTAGTCTGGTATTGTTAATTTCCATATCGTATGAGCTGCCCATTCTTGCATAAATGTAAGAAATTGGAGCTTTGGGACTGGGCGCATAAATACCATTTTCTTCGGGGTTTTGTGCCGCATAATCATAGTAAATAGGCTCAGTAATAACCTTGTGGTACCACTCTTTGCCTGCAATGTGGGACAATCCTTGATTGATTCCTGCAAAACTAGCATCAAAATTAAGGTAGGTAACTTTCTTTGAAAACTCGTCAAATAAATCGGCATCCCCTGCGCCTAATTTGGTTAGGTCACTGACGAAAGATGATGCAACATACTCAACAGCCACTCCTCGGCTAATAAGCTCTTTACTTACTTCATAAAGCATTTTTAGTGTGCCGTTTTCTCCAATTTGTTTGTTTAGCCAAGGTACAAACAATGTTGAAGGTGCGCTTGTTAAATAGGTATCATGGTATGTCACTCTGTCAGGTAGTAATCTATCGCTAATTAACCCTGCCTTATTTAGTGTTAGTAGATAACTATTAACCGCAATTAGTAAATTACCGCCCAAACTTAAACCTTGAAAGTATATTTGACTGCCTTTGTAATCGTACTGAGCCATAAAATCTACATAATACGCAACAAAGCATTCTGCAATAGTGTAGTTTATTGACTCTGCCTTTTCTATTATTTCGCCATCTTTCTCATACTTAAAGGGTATTGCCCTTCTCTCCCATACACCGTTTACACATGTTGTAGGCATAAAGTCAGAGAGTTGGCTCCAAAAATAACTAGCTACATTATATCCTTCTTCAATCCAACCTTCTGGACTATCTACAAGTTCGTTCTTGTAGTAACCTTTGTTTTGTTGCACACCGTGAAAAAATATCATTGTTGGCTTATTGGGGTCAAAATTCACTTTTTCTTTGGCTTCTGTGGTTCGCGTATAAGTGCCATCTGCGTTATAAAAAAACAAACCAAAAAGCTGATCATCATCCATTTCTTCGGGAATTGTTATTTTTGACGATTTTACTAGTTCCACTGCACTGTTTTTGTGTCCGGTAAAAACAAAAAAGCAAGCACCTGCCACTAATATAACTACCAAAACGATTGCTACGACTGTAAATATCTTTGAAAGCATTACATATTCTCCTAAGCTTTTTTATAGTATAAAATACCTATAAATTATAACACACATATAATCTATTTGCAATTATTTTTTATTTATGCGGAAAGTATTGCGCATCCTGTTTGACTATCACAAACTAATGTTGTAATATATTGTAAAATGTTTGTAAGGCGGATAATAACATGAAACTATTTAACGGGTACAGAAGAAGTCAAGTAATCGCAATAAATGCCCTACTTTGCGCCCTTGTACTGCTGTTTGTTTTCTTCCCGGTATCCATTGGAATACTTAGTTTAGCAATTATTCCTATTATTGCAATCATCGTTTCCGCAGAAATTATGGGCGTTTATAACGGAATGCTAACAGGGCTTTTTTTTGGCATAATATCACTTATTAGCGCATTTGTGCGCCCCAATGTCCTTAGCTTTGCTTTTTACAACCCTTTAGTTAGCATACTTCCACGCATACTAATTGGTGTGGTAGCTTTTTATATGGCAAGATTAACGGTAAAACTGTTCCCAAAATTACCCAAAGTATTTAGTTACGCTTTCGGCGCATGCTTTGGCGTTATTACCAACACCATTGGCGTGCTTGGTATGATATTATTACTTTATAGTGGGAGAACTCTTACTGGCGGTAGCGCAATAACCTTTCCTTGGGTTATGGGTATAGTGGTTAGCAACTCTATTTTGGAGATTGTTGTTTGCACTTTGATAACACCACCCATTGTTTTGGCGCTTACAAAAGTATTAAAAAATACTTAAAATTATATAACATTCCTTTCTATATTCTTTAGTTTTTTGGTGGTAACAGCAAGCACAAAGTATATTGCACTATAAAAAGCCACTACGGCAAGCGCAATCCAAACTATGCTTATAGGGACCACCGTACTTACTATAAACCTGTCTATCATTATGGCAAAGCTAGGCATTAGTCTGTTCATAACAATGGACAATGCAAAGCCAACAAGTCCACCGCTAAGAGCAATGATTATCCCTTCACATATCGAAAGAACGGCATGACCTTTTTTGTCCATGCCTACGCTTCGGAAAATATTAAACTCCCTTTTTCTGTCCAAAAAGCTAACTATTGTCAAATTTATTATGCCGATAAATGCAACTGCGCTTATCATAAATTGCAAAATGTTAAGCAAGCTAATTAAACCTGTTATACCTACACTTGTCGCATATACCCAATCATTATATTCCAAAATATACCCAGTGCCTTCTAACCTGTCACGCAAATCATAGTACAAATCTTTATTCGGTACATCCTTGTCGGTAATTACAAAAATCATATTGTTTGAAGGTGAGTAAACTTGATTGTTTACTACAAAGCTGTCGCTATTCATTATCATTACTCTGTCATTTTGGGTCATAGCGTAGTCTATCCCCACTATAAGGAATTCCGCGCTCAATGTATCTCTTGCGCCACTAATTTTGTTGCCCAATGTAAGAGTAATTGTTTGACCAACTTCTATGTCAAATCTTTGTATCAAATCATAGCTTACAATTACTGGGTTGATGGTTTGTTTGTATAAACTTATCGCATCCGCGCTTACCCTATCAGTTATATAACTAATAGCGTCCGCACTGTCCACACCATATACGGTAAATTCTTCTTTTAGGTCTCCATTGTTCCAAATAAAGGTGTCGTAACTATAATGATAAGCATTTCTCACACCGTGAACACTTTGCATTTCTGTTGCGGTATCCTTCAAACTAACACTATCTACGCTCTCCACAACAAAGTCGCTTTCAAATCGCTCATTGTAAGGTTTTATTGCAAAAACTATTACACTTATTATGCTTACCACAAGGAAAGTAAATACCATTAAGCTGCCAATAAGTCCCGACAGTGTGTGACTGTAAGAACTGCGCTTTAATCCAAAGGAAGAAATGCGCGCCACACCTTTACCGAAGCTAAATAAGTAAGAAACGCCTTTTACTATATAGGGCATAATTGTCATAATTAGTACTGCAATAATAGCAAGTAGTACTATTAGCACAGCAATGGACTGATTTGGTACAAAAATAAGAAGCAGTACACAAACGACAATCAGCAGAGAAGATATAATTGTGACTATAATATTTGGCTTATTTGCATCCTTGACGGTGCCAGAAATAAGCACTCTAACGCTTTCTTTACTTGCTTTAATGGTAGGCACAACGGATGCCGCAACGGAAATAACTACACCTAGTACGAACGATAGCACAAAGTCTAATATATTATATTTTATTGCATCAGGGAAGTTCGGTATAACTTTGCTTACCGCGAATGTCATTCCTGCTCTACCAATAATTAAGCCACAAATTGCCCCGAACGCCCCATAAAGAGCCCCTTCTAGTAACATAATTGATATAATCTGCCTATTGGATGCCCCCGCTGTTTTGAAAGTAATAAGTTCATTCAAGCGGTTTTTTGCCATTACTAAATATGAAGTAAACAAAATAAAAAGTATCAAAGCAATAATGAAAACTAAAGCTACATTAAGTAGTTTTTGGTTGTTATTTACCACCTTGTTTATTTCTGCATAGTCTACAGCTGGCCCAATAACAAGCTCGCTATTTGCCATAAATTCCGTTAAATTATTTGTAAAAACTGTTTTGTCAACACCATCAATCAGTGATATGTACGCAGTAGTTAGTATACCGCGACTACTAACCGTTGCAAAATCCACCATTATGTTATTTACCACGCTGTTTGCGAACATTCCGAAATTTTGAAAAATGCAAGTAACTGTCATTTTTTGATAGCTTTTGGTATACTCAAGATAAATTTGGACGGTATCCCCTATTTTTATGTTGTTTTCGTTCGCAAAAGATTTGCCTATCCATACTTCGGGATATTGATAGCTAAATTCATAATACTGATATATAGTAAGGGTGTCTTTGTGCCTTTCATAGAACTTTGCTAGGTTGGTAGCTTCAATTAGAATTACCTTACTGCTTAAGTCATCCCCCACCTGATTACGGAATAACCCACCCATTTGCATATAGGTATCAATATAATTTATGTCGCTCTGATTTTCCGCATAAAATTCTTCAAGGCGCGCTTCGGAAAATACACCTTCAATTTTTATATCCGTATCATTTGCCACCCTAGACTTTAGCGACAGTTGCAAATTATAAAACAAATCCCCAACAGTAAGAGCGACAAAAAGCATTACAGTAACAACAGTAATTGTCAAAACTATAACCAAAAACTGTCCTTTATTGTCTTTTATACTCCTGATACTGTGGTTAAAAAGTGTTTTCATTCTTTTCTTTTAGTTTCTCCGAATTTTTTCTGTGGTTTGCTCTTTTGTGTTATCTCTTGTTTCCCTATGTGTTTCTGTGTTGATTTCTTTATTTATTTCTGCGTTTAGTTGTGTAGTTGGTTCTGTGGTTATTTCTTCGATTGTTTTTGTGTTTATTTCTGCGTTTTTTTCTTTATTTATTTCTTCGCTTGTTTCTGTGTTTAGTTC
>CAYJBW010000039.1:0-12829 GCA_964368255.1 uncultured Christensenella sp. | reverse complement strand
ATTACTAATGATGTCGCAAGGCCAATTATCCAAGAAGAAATTATGTAACCTAGTACGATTTGGTACCTTTTGGCAGGTGTCGCATTAAAATCATCACTTATTTTGGCACATTGGTCTTCCACCTTTTGTGACAAAATACTGATAGGAATGGTAATAGAATTGACCGCAAGGAGTCCGGCAAGTAGCCAAGAATTGACCATAAAAGCTATGTCTTTGCTCCGCTCCGCCGCATCAGGAAAGCCACTAACTTCGCTTTCTATACTCTTAATTTGCATATCTCCAAGGAATAAAAGATATAGCGCAAGCACCATAATAACCGACAAAAAAGAAAACAGATGCTTTGTCACGCAAATATTTTTTCAAATTCCTACTAACTATACTAATAATTACACTCATTTTATCCCTCGTATTGATTATTTATATTGATAAAGGCATCATCCATATTGCCCCTAATTACTTCAAAAGCAAGAATACTGTCCTTTATCTTATCCAAAATCTCTAGTGCCTTCATAGAATTTTCTAGCTCAATTACTATCATATCCCTGTCTTCTTTGTAGAGGCTACCATTAAGGAGTTCCAAAAGATGCTCTTTATCTTCAGTTTTTGGGATAATATGTAGTCTATCCTTACTGTATTTTAGCCTAAGTTCTTCGGGTGTTCCCGTGGCGATTATTTTGCCTTTATTTATAACAACAATTTTGTCCGCAATAGATGCTTCTTCCATATAATGTGTGGTTAAAAATATTGTAAGACCTTGCTCTTGTTTTAGTTGGTTAATAATCTGCCACACCTTTTGCCTTGTGCTTGGGTCAAGTCCAGTTGTCGGCTCGTCTAGTATCAGTACTTTGGGCATATTGATTAGCGCCCTTACTATGTCCGCTCTCCGCTTTTGTCCGCCAGAGAGTGTGCCATATCTTTGGTTCATATAATCAAGTGTGCCAATAGATTTTGCCAAAGTGTCCATTCTTTGCAAAATTACTGCCTTAGGTATACCATACAAAGTCCCGCGCATAAGTATATTCTCTTTGACGGTAAGTAACGGGTCAAGTAAATTGTCTTGAAATACAACGCCAATGTTTTTCCTTATCTCTTCGTCATTTTCGTCAACAAAACTACCTACAACTGATACTTTGCCACCGCTCTTTTTTAGTAGCGTGCTAATAATACTAATCGTTGTGGACTTGCCTGCCCCGTTTGTGCCAAGGAAAGCAAACAAGTACCCTTCCGGTACTGTAAAAGAAATGTCATCAACCGCTTTTAACTCCCCAAAACTCTTGGTAAGATTACTGACTTCAATGACATTTTTTATGCTTTTTTCTAATGACTTTTCTTCCATATTACACCTTCTAAATATTTTAATTCCGTATTTTTCTGTTTTTTGTTATTGTCAAAACCTATACTTTGGTTAGCTTTTGTTTATTATAATGATGCCCAAACTTCCACTTTGGTATCAAATCATCAATTTGATATTTCAACCGTAGCTTTTTTTGTAAACCTTTTAGCTAAGCGCAACATCAAGTATCATCATAAGCACAAACCCAAAAATAAGAGCCCAAGTGCCAATGTGAGAATGTTCACTAATTTGTGTCTCTGGGATAAGGTCTTCCACCACAACAAATATCATTGCGCCAGCGGCGAAAGCAAGTAGCCATGGTTGCAAACTAGCTATGTACGCTGCTAAAAAGTATCCAATTGTTGCAAAAATTGGCTCAACTGCTGCGCTACTTACTCCTAGAAGAAATGCTTTGTGTCTACTTTTGGTTACATTCCTAAGGGGCAGTGTCACCGCCACTCCTTCGGGTAAGTTCTGAATAGATATACCAATAGCAAGCCCCAGTGCCGCTACCATACCAAGAGTATTATCTATTGACGCTGCTGCGCCAAATGCAAAACCTACCGCAAGTCCTTCTGGTATGTTGTGGATTGTCACCGCCAAAAATAGCTTTGTGGAACGCTTTAGTTCTATATTCGGCCCCTCTGTTTGGTCCCTTCCTTTGTGGGTGTGTGGTACAACTTTATCTAACAATACCAAAAAAAGTCCGCCCAAAATAAAGCCAACGGAAGCTGGTATCCAACCAATTTTGCCATGCGAAATAGTGATATCAATAGACGGAATAAGTAGTGACCAAATGGATGCTGCTATCATAATGCCGGAAGCAAATCCAAGTATTAGAGTATTGAGTTTGGGCGAAATGTCCTTTTTGAAAAAATATACTAAAGATGAGCCTAGTACAGACATAAGGAATATACTGCTTATTCCCAATATAGTAATGCCAACAGCTGTCATAGAATATTCTCCAAATAAAATATGCTTATACAGTAACACATTTTTTTATAAAAGTCTATTTTATATGTCTATTATTTCCTTTACATCATATCCGAAATCATCTAAAGCGTTAACAATTGCGTTATCTGTTATGGTATTATCGAATTCTATTACAGCATTTTCTTTATCCAAACTAACAACAACTTTTGCACCTAGCTCTTCCAATGCTTCTTCCACATGACGCACGCAATGAGAACAGTGCATACCCCCGATTTTAATTTCCTTTTTCATATTCTATACTCCTTTTTTGAATCTTTTTAACCGTAAAGCGTTAAGAACAACGGACACAGAACTAAAGCTCATGGCAGCTCCTGCTATCATAGGATTTAGTAGCGGTCCGCCAAATAGGTGCAGTAGTCCCATAGCTATAGGCACTCCTATTATATTATAACCGAACGCCCAAAATAAGTTTTCTTTAATATTTTTTATGGTACTTTTGCTAAGTTTTATTGCGGTCACAACATCAAGCAAATCGCTTTTCATCAGTACAATATCCGCTGATTCTATAGCAATATCCGTTCCGCTCCCTATTGCTATGCCCACATTTGCCATAGCTAGCGCAGGAGAATCGTTTATGCCGTCCCCTACCATGGCAACAATTCTGCCCTGACTTTTTAACTCGCTTATCTTATCCGCCTTTTCACCGGGCAGTACTTCTGCAAATGTGTTATCTATCCCCACACTTTTTGCTATCGCGCGAGCTGTTTCTTTATTGTCCCCAGTAAGCATTACCACATCTATGTTAAGTTTGTGCAGTAGCTCTACAGCTCTCTTGCTACTTTCTTTTACCACATCGGCAACGGCAATTATTCCGCAAAGTTTGCTGTTAATTCCCACATACATAGGTGTTTTGCCTTCACTAGCAAGTTTTTCGCTTACACTTTCACTGTCCCCAAGCGCTATATTGCTTTTTTCCATAAATTTTTTGTTGCCAATAATTACTACCTTATCTAATATTTTTGCGGAAATACCTAGCCCTGTTTCCGACTTAAATTCTGCTATCTCGATTAAAGCAATGTTTTGCGAATGGGCATAACTAACAATGGCTTCTCCCAGGGGGTGTTCCGAACCTTTTTCTGCGGAAGATGCATACATTATTATTTGGTCATTCGTGTACTTGCCAAATGCGAAAACATCGGTAACTTTGGGTTTTCCTTCGGTAATTGTCCCCGTTTTGTCTAGTACAACGGTGTCAATTTTGTGCGCCGTTTCTAACGCTTCGCCATTTTTTATTAGTATGCCGTATTCGGCTCCCTTGCCCGTCCCTACCATAATTGCCGTAGGAGTAGCAAGCCCCAAGGCGCATGGACATGCTATTACTAGCACGGAAATAAATATTGTTAAAGCAAAAGTAACACTTTCGCCTGCAATAAACCACGCTAAAGCAGAAAGCACAGCAAGGGCCATAATTATTGGCACAAAGTATAAAGAAATTTTATCGGCAAGTTTGGAAATAGGCGCCTTGCTTCCTTGCGCTTCTTCCACTAGCTTTATTATTTGGGATATGGTGGTATCCTTGCCTACCTTTCTTGCTTCATACTTAATATAGCCCTTTTGGTTTATACTTGCGCTAATAATTTTGTCGCCAACACTTTTATCTATCGGCATACTTTCGCCCGTAATCATAGACTCGTCAACAGATGCGTCGCCCTCCAAAACGATGCCGTCAACTGGCATTGTTTCTCCCCCCTTGACCACCAAAACATCGCCAACAACTATATCTTCAAATGGTATTTGTTTTTCTTGTCCGTCACGCACCACAACGGCAGTTTTGGGAGTTAGACCAATTAGCTTTTTGATTGCTTCGCTTGTTCTGCCCTTGGATTTGTTTTCTAAATACTTACCTAAAGTAACTAGCGTAAGTATAACGGCAACGGATTCTAAATACAAATTGTGAACATAATTTATTTCGCCCTGCGCTATTTTTACTATGGCAAAAATACCATAAACAAGGGCGGAAGTCGTGCTAACGGCTATTAGTGAATCCATATTCGGGCGTAATTTGAAAAGTGACTTGAACCCTATTGTGTAGAACTTATACCCCAAAACAACCACAGGAATAGTAAGAATTAGTTGTAAAATAGCAAAAAGTATAGGATTATTACTAGGTGCCAAAAAATTAGGTAGTGGCAATCCTATCATATGCCCCATAGAGATATAAAGCAGTGGCACGGTAAAAAGTGCAGAAATAATTACCCTAAGGGCAAGAACTTTTTGTTCCTTTATTTTGTTTTTTTCTCTACTTGTGTCCTTGCTCTTTTCCTTTGCGCCATAGCCTGATTTGTTTATGGCATTTATGATATCTACAACCTTTATTTGCTTTTCGTCATAAACAACATTAAGCTCTTCTGTAGCAAAATTTATAACGCTATCTTCTACGCCCTGCAATTTTTTGCTAGAACGCTCCACCGCTTTGGCGCAAGATGCGCAAGTCATGCCCGTAATGTTTAGCGTAGTTTTTTTCATAATAATCCTTTTATTGATATATTTTGGACAGTATACCAACTATTTCGTTAATTTTTTGGGACATATCCCCATCATCTGTCGCATTCATAACACAATTTTGTAAGTGTTGTTTCAAAATAAGCGAGTTGGATTTTTTTAGCAGTGCTTGCGAAGCCATGATTTGATTGGACACATCAATACAATACCTGCCCTGCTCTATCATGTTGATTATGCCGTCCAACTGTCCGCGCGCCGTTTTTAGTAGCTTAATTGCCTTAGTTTTGTCTTCGTTTAGCTTTCCGTGCTCCGTTTTTACTTGCTTAATTGTCATACTTTTGTCTTCGTTTAGCTTTCCGTGCTCCGTTTTTAGTTGCTTAATTGACATAGTTTTGTCTTCGTTTAACTTACCGCTCATTTTTTGCTCCACAATTATTGTATTTATACACCCCCACCCCGTGTGGGTACTAATTACATTTTAGCATCGCATAAGGACTAAGTCAACTTAATTTCTGTCTAAATTGTAATGTTGAAAAAAATGGTACAACAACTATGAGTGTTTTCTTAGCTTGTCCCAAACCTTAGTGTTGTCATAAAATTGTGACATGTTACGATTTCGCAAGGTATAGCCGTCCATAGCAATCCTGTCCATAAAAGAAAATTTTGTAGTAATGTTTTTATTTAACGGCATATCCACCCAAAAAGGCTTACCACCAACACCCCAAAACATATTAAAGCCCTTATCTAACAAGTATTGTTGCTTTTGCGTAAGTTTGTTATTATCTTCAATGTCATATTCCCCAAATGGGTAACAGTAAATATCCGTTTTGCCAACTATACTTTGCACTTCGCTAAGCCAAGCATCGGTATCTTTTTTGAAAGCGTCATAAGAAATATTTTTTGTATGATAATGACCGTAAGAATGGCAAGCAAACTGCCAGTTAAGCTCTTTCAGTCTTTTAATAATCGGCAAAACACTAGCAATTTCTTGCTCTCTGTTTGGACTTTTTTTCTGGGTGCGGTAACCTAATATTCCGTCAAAACCGGTAAGGCAAATTGTGCCTTTGGCATTATTGTAAGAAAAACCAGGGTGCTTTTTAACAAAATTTTCTAGTATTGTAATTACTTCGTTGTCATAATTTATCTGCCGTGATGCATTTTTTGTAAAAGTGGCTAAATTGCCGTTTTTATCGAGAATTATTTTGTCATTCATGCCCAAATTCATTTTTTGGGAATAGTAATTGATATCGTCAAAAGATAATATCAACGGCTTTTTACCGCCAAAATCTGTATGTTTTTGTACAATTTTTTTACCGTCATAGTAGTATAAATCTGTTGTGGATACCAATACAAAATCTTTCTCATACAGCTGTTGCAAGATTTTTTTGAATTCGTCTGCGGTAAGACAATCCCTATCGTAATGCGTTGACATTATATTATTTTTGTCAAAAGCAATAGTTGGATAAGCTACTAATGCGTGGGTGAATAGGTGATAAACATCGGTTCTCACTTTTGCCTGCGCACCTTCCTTGATTGGAACAGCTGCTAAGGAAATTATCACAACTAAAAACAATAAAATTATCTTCTTCACTGCATTTTTCTCCGCACAGTTTAGTTTGGGGTAAATGCCACTTTATATTCGACTATTATTTTATACCGTTATTCTGTTTTGTCTTTGCAATATTCAGTAATGGCTGTTTCTTGTGCGGCAAAAGTAAAAAGTGAAGCTGCTACTTGAGTTGCTATGCTTCTAAGCACGGCAATTTCTCCAGCAGTTTTATTTTTTGCTAACTCTAGCGCAATGTTTGTACCAAGAAGTACCACTTCAGATGGAGATAGACATATCATTGTAATATTAAATGCAAAACTTTTGTTTATTGTTACTACAAAATGTAAAAAAATAAACACCCACAAAAGGTGTTTATTTAATTGATTTATCTTAGTAATGTGTTATTTTATTTTTAACTTTATTGCTTCTTCGCAAGCTGTAACAATATCTTCTGGGCGCATTTTGTAAATTTCCTTGAGATATGGCATTTTGCCCACTTCGCCAAACACATCGGGTACACCAATAGGTAGCACAATAGCGGGATAATTCCTTGATAGCGTTTCGCTAACTGCGCTAAATAGTCCGCCTACAATGTTATGGTTTTCGCAAGTTATTGCGCAACCTGTTTTCATTACGGAATCAATAATTGCTTGCTTGTCAATGGGCTTAATGGTATGAATGTTAATAATTTCTGCATCAATGCCCCGTTCTTTCAACATTTTTTCTGCTTTTATCGTTTCTTGAACCATCATACCCGTTGCAAAAATAGATACATCTTTGCCTTTCTTTATGGTGTCTGCTTTGAACAAATCGAACTGATACCCTTCACTAAAAACATCGTCAATTGTCTTACGGAATAGGCGAATATATACTGCTCCGTTGTAGTCTTTAATAACAGGTAAGGCAGCTTTAAGTTGCACTGTGTCCACCGGTTCAAAAATAACTATGTCGGGAATACTTCTTATTACCCCAATATCTTCCATACCCATATGCGTGCCACCGTTTAGTTCGGCAGATATGCCAGGGTCTGTACCTACTACCTTAACATTTTGCTTAGCGTAACAAACGGATAGTGTCAATTGGTCGCATACTCGTCTTGTTGCAAAAGGGGCGAATGTTGTCACAAAAGGAATAAATCCATAACTAGCAAGTCCAGCTGCAACAGATACCATATTTTGTTCGGCAATCCCTACATCTATCGCTCTGTCCGGAAAATCGTTGCGTAAGTTCCAAGTTCCGCTAGCTTTGGCTAGGTCGGCATCAAGTACCATTACTCTTTCGTCTGCTTCCATTAAGTGTTTTAATTCTTGAGCAAGTACTGCTCTCATTTCTTGGCTCATTTGTCCCTCCTAATTTCTGCTATTGCATTTGTTACATCATCTTGACTAAAGGGCATATTGTGGTTGCCATATCCCTTTGCCTCCACGAAAGATACTCCTTTGCCCTTTATTGTGTGGGCAACTATCATTGTGGGTTTGTCGGACTGTTTTGCGCTCTCAATTGCGTTGTCAATTTGTTCAAAGTTGTGTCCGTCAATTTCTATAACATTCCAATTAAAACCCTCCCAACGCTTGCTTATTGACTCAAGGCAATTTATGTCGGATACCATACCGTCAATTTGCATTTTGTTGTAGTCAGTAAAGGCGATAAGGTTGTTTAGCTTCTTTTGGCTAGCAAACATTGCTGCTTCCCAAATTTGTCCTTCTTGACTCTCTCCGTCTCCAATAATAGTATAGATATAAGCTCCGTCCCAACTACCTTTACTAGCGATTTTGCTACCATAAGCAATACCAACGGCGCAAGAAAAACCCTGCCCTAAACTACCTGTTGTCATATCAATACCAATAGTTTTGTTCATGTCGCAGTGACTGGGCAAATCGGTACCGCTACTATTTAGTGTAAGTAGTAAGTCTTTGCAAAAGTACCCTTTGTTAGCTAGCGTGGCATAAACAGCAGGGCCTGCGTGACCTTTGCTTACAATTAGCCTATCTCTGCCCTGCATCATTGGATTTTTACTGTCAACTTTCATGTGCTTGTAATATAAACTAGTTAGTATCTCTACAATAGACAAGCAACCGCCTATATGTCCAACCCCGATGGAGCCAATACACTTAACGGTATCCACTCTAATGTCAGCCGCATGCTTAATTAAATCTTCTAAAGATATATTTTTCATACTTCGCCTCTCTTTTTTTGTATTCTTTATAATTGTATCACAAATTTCACTAAAATTGCGTTAATTAAAGGTCTTAGTTTTGTATATTATAACATAACTAAAGTGTTAGTCAATAAGCTAATATAATTTATAACAAAAACATCGGCTAATTTCAAGCGAAATTAGCCGATATTGTCTTTTAATAATTTTACTAAATAGCCAGGTTATTCGAACTCAACCACATCAACCCAACTTAGTAAAAATTCTCTCTCTTCTTCATGCCCTTTTACTGACTGGCTAGCGGCAACAATGGGTAGCCACTTGTCTATATATTGCCTTGCAGTGTCGCTTTTTTTGCAGAATAGATTTATATACTTTTCCGCAACATTGTCTTGACCAGCTAGCTTAAACAGTAGATATGTTCTTGCGGCATCTGCGCTTGCATTACCTTGCGTTGCATGTGACCAGTCAATTATAAAAAACTCGCCTTTACTGTTGACAATTATGTTACTTGGGTTGTAGTCACCATGGCATAGTTTGGTGTGCTTTGGCATACCGTGGAGCCTAGTATGGAGCTCGTAACGAATGGTTGCGTCCAATTTGCATTCCGTTATCTTTCTGTCCATTTTGTCCCTAAGTTTGCCTAGAAGGGGGGCTTTGTGGGAGTGCATATCCAGTTGCAAATCTACAAACATCTCCAAATACTTGTCTAAGTTTTGTGGATACTTTTCCATAAGTTCGCTAAGCGTTTCGCCTTCGATATAGTCCATTACTATTGACCATTTGCCGTCAATGGTGTTAACACCCCTAATCTTAGGCACATTTAGTCCTGTTTCTTCCACTCTGGATTGATTCAACGCTTCATTAAGTACATCTGACTTGGAATAGTCTATGTCAAACAACTTAACAACAGTATCACCGTCTTTGTAGATTGTCTTACCCTTTCTTACCGTCAAAATATCTTTATTTTCCATTGCCTGCCTCCTTGCCGTAATATGCGTTTAGATACATTTGTTTGATTTCTCTCATTAGCGGATAGCGTGGGTTTGCGCCGGTGCATTGGTCATCAAAAGCCTGCTCTACCATTTCGTCAACCTTGGACAAAAACTCTTTTTCGTCAATGCCGTAATCCTTAATTGTTTTCTTGATGCCAACTTTCGCCTTTAATTCATCAAGTGCCTTTAGTAAGTTGTTTAACTTTTGCTTGTCGTCTTTGCCACCTAAATTTAGGTAATCAGCAACTTCTGCGTATCTCTCTAAGGTGTGTGGGTGGTCGTACTGTGAGAATGTTCCCATTTTTAGAGGTGCTTCGTCAGCGTTAAACTTAATTACTTCATTTATCATAAGAGCGTTAGCAATACCGTGTGGCAGGTGGAAGAATGCGCCAAGTTTGTGTGCCATTGAATGACAAACACCAAGGAAAGCATTGGCAAAAGCCATACCTGCCATTGTCGCGGCGTTCCCCATTTTTTCTCTAGCTATACCGTCATTTGCTCCGTCATCGTAAGCTCTGGGCAAATATTCAAATACCATTTTTAGACTGCGAAGAGCAAGACCGTCAGTGTAGTCTGTTGCTAGCATGGAAGCATATGCTTCTAGCGCGTGGGTGACTGCATCAATACCCGATGCAGCGGTTAGTCCCTTAGGTGCGTTCATCATAAGGTCTGCATCAATTATTGCCATATTGGGCATTAGTTCGTAGTCAGCTAGCGGATACTTAACACCACTTCTTTCGTCCGTAATAACGGCAAATGGAGTAACTTCGCTTCCCGTTCCTGCGGATGTAGGTATAGCAATGAAGTATGCTTTTTCGCCCATTTTGGGGAATGCGTATATTCTCTTTCTTATATCCATAAATCTCATAGCAAGGTCCATAAAATCTACTTCGCTATGCTCGTACATTACCCACATAATTTTTGCCGCGTCCATAGCAGAGCCACCACCTAGCGCAATAATGCAGTCTGGCTTAAACTCGTTCATAGCGGCTGCTCCTTCTTTGGCGCAAGCTAGTGTGGGGTCTGGCGCAACATTAAAGAATGTTGTGTGAACAATGCCCATTTGGTCAAGTTTGTCAGTAATTGGCTTTGTATAACCGTTGTTAAATAGGAAGCTATCAGTAACAATAAAAGCCTTCTTCTTGCCAATAACAGTCTTTAGCTCGTCAAGAGCAACTGGCAAACATCCTTTTTTGAAATAAACTTTTTGCGGTGCGCGGAACCATAACATATTTTCTCTCCTTTCTGCTACTGTCTTAATATTGATTAGATGCTTAACTCCTACATTTTCGCTAACACTGTTACCGCCCCAACTTCCACAGCCTAGTGTAAGTGAAGGAGCTAGCTTGAAGTTGTAAAGGTCACCTATACCACCGTGAGAGGCTGGAGTATTAACTAGCAAACGGCAAGTTTTCATTCTCTTTTCCCAAAGTTGTAGCTTTTCCGCATTCTTTAGTATATCAATATATATAGATGATGTGTGTCCAAATCCGCCGTCAGCTATTAACCTTTCTGCCTTACCTACTGCATCTTCAAAGGACTTTGCTTTGTACATAGCAAGCACTGGGCTAAGTTTCTCATGTGCGAACTCTTCGGAGATGTCTACGCTCTCAATCTCTCCAATTAGTATCTTGGTGTCTTCCGGCACAGCTACATCGGCAAGTTTAGCTATTGTATGCGCGGTTTGACCAACAATTTTTGCGTTCAATGCGCCGTTAATAATTATTGTTTTGCGTACCTTTTCTATTTCTTCTTCTTTAAGGAAATAACATTTTTTGCTAGCAAATTCTTTCTTCACCGCATCATAAACGGTATCCATAACAATAACTGATTGTTCTGATGCGCAAATCATACCGTTATCGAATGTTTTGGAAACTATTATGGAATTGACTGCAAGCAAGATGTTGGCAGATTCATCGATGATTGCAGGAGTATTACCTGCGCCTACTCCTATTGCTGGTTTACCAGAACTATAAGCAGCTCTTACCATACCAGGACCGCCTGTTGCTAATATTGTGTCGGATTCTTTCATAATCATACCAGAAAGCGCAACGCTTGGCTCATCTATCCAGGCAATAATATCTTCGGGCGCGCCTGCTTTAACTGCGGCATTAAGTACAATTTTTGCGGCAGCGATTGTGCATTTCTTGGCTCTTGGATGTGGACTAAAAATTAGACCATTGCGTGTCTTTAGTGCAAGAAGTGCCTTAAAAATAGCTGTAGAAGTTGGATTGGTTGTGGGAATAACTGCGGCAATTATACCGATTGGCTCAGCAATTTTTGTTATGCCATAAGAAGTATCTCTCTCAATAACCCCGCAAGTTTTGGTGTCTTTGTAGGCATTATAAATGTACTCTGAAGCATAATGATTCTTAATCACTTTGTCTTCTACAAGTCCCATGCCAGTCTCTTCCACCGCCATTTTTGCTAGGGGTATTCTCTCCTTGTTTGCCGCCATAGCAGCTGCAAAAAAGATTTTGTCAACTTGTTCTTGGGTAAAGGTGGCGTATTCTCTCTGCGCATTCCTTACCGCGGCAAGTTTTCGTTGTAATGTTTCTTCATCAAAAACAATATAGTTGTCCATAATATATCTCCTTAAAAATTATTCGTTGATTAAAATGTCTGTTAGCTTTTGGGATAAAAGTGCCAGTGACGCTGCCATATCTTCGTTTTTTACTGCAATATTTTCGGGAACGATTAAATTAGCGGGTGAAAAGTTCCAAATTGCTTTTATTCCGCTTTTAACCATTAGGTCGCACACTTCTTGGGCGCTCTCTGACGGTACGGTAATAATACCTATCATTATGCCCATTTTTTTGATAAGCTGGGGCATTTCTTCTATGTTATGAATAGGTCTGCCACTGGGGTCAAAGGCGTTTTTGTCCGTTCTGCTGTCAAATGAAGCTACAATATTTAGTCCGTAGTTTGCAAAACCTTTGTAGCAAAGCAAGGCGCTACCAAGTTTGCCTACGCCAACAAGTACTGCATCTTTGGTGTTGTTATATCCCAAAAACGCGCTAATATCCTTAATAAGGTCGTTCACGCAAAAACCAGTCTTTGGCTTGCCACCTTTTTTGCTTAGCGCAGCCAAATCCTTGCGTACAGAAATACGATTTAGGTTAAACCGCTGAGCTATTAGTGTGGAAGACACATTCTCTATGCCCTTTTCACTGAGTTCCTGCAAAAATCGCAAGTACGCAGGCAAACGAGCAACAGTTTCTTTTGATGTAATATTCATTGTGACTCCTAAATAATTATATCGATATTTTTTTATCGATATGTTTCTATCGATATTATATTACTTATTAAATTATATTGCAAATATTTTTGCATAATATTTTTACAATAATTAAAAATAATAC
>CAYJBW010000038.1:9979-12973 GCA_964368255.1 uncultured Christensenella sp. | reverse complement strand
TAGTATTGTAGGTTTTGTCAAGGGTTTTGCGTTGTATGTGTGATAAGGTTGTTGTAGTTAGGGTGTCGGTTAAATAACCACAGACTAATTTTGGATAATAAAGAATTAAAAAATCAAGATAAGGCTCGATAGGCTAGACAGTTAATTAACAATGGACTAATTTTGATAATAAAGAATACAAATCAAAATTTACGGCTTGTTTGGATAGAATAATAAATTATGGACTATTATTGGATAAAAAAGAGTTAAAATAATACTGGATAAGGGTGTTAGGATAGAAGGTTTTTGTTTGACAAATGGCGCGTTATTCCATATAATAAATACAATACCTACAAATAATAACAAGTGGAATATGGAAAAATGATTGAAAAAACTTTAGGAACTATACTTTACGACTTAGCTTGTGATTATCCCGACAGAGAAGCTATCAAATATACGGATAGGGATTATTGCCGTACATGGAAGGAGCTTTATGAAGAGTCCAAGCTTGTAGCTAAGGGCTTGCTAAAAATTGGGATAAAAAAGGGTGACCACATAGCTATTTGGGCGAACAATATACCCGAGTGGTTGTTGACTCTTTTTGCCACGGCGAACATTGGTTGCGTGTTAGTTACTGTCAACACCAACTATCGTAGTTTTGAACTAGAATATTTACTTAGACAGTCCGATACCAAAGTTTTGGTTATGAACGAGGGCTATAAGGGAATAGACTATGTAGAAATAATCAACGAGCTCTGTCCCGAGCTAAAAAGTTCGGAAGAAGGATTTATCGAAACTACTCGGTTCCCATATCTAAAAAATGTTATTTTTGCTGGAGATACCACACCTAGTGGAATGTTAAATTTTGCTAAGTTAAAGGAACTAGGTCAAGAAGTAAGTGATGAAGAATATAATGCGGTGGCGGATAGTGTAAACTGCCAAGATATTCTTAGCATTCTTTACACATCGGGCACAACGGGCTTCCCCAAAGGCGTTATGCTTACTCACTTTAATATTATTAACAACGGTGACACAATTGGTAAGTCAATGAAGTTTACTAAAGAAGACAAGCTACTTATTGTGGTGCCTTTCTTCCACTGCTTTGGTCTAACCTTAGCAACTATGGCTTGCATAACTCACGCAAGCAGTATGGTTCCTGTGGATACTTTCCACCCACTTAAGGTAATGCAAGCAATAGAAAGCGAAAACTGCACAGCTTGTCACGGAGTGCCCACAATGTTTATTTCTATGCTAGAGCATCCGGAGTTTAGCAAGTTCAAGTTTAATCTTAGAACGGGCATTATGGCAGGTTCTCCCTGTCCTATTAAGGTAATGGAACAAGTTATTTCCGAAATGGGAATGAAAGATGTTGTTATTGTTTTCGGACAGACAGAAGCATCCCCAGGATGTACTATGACCACAACGGATGATTCTATTGAACATAGAGTAAATACCGTTGGTAGAGCATTTGAGGGCGTAGAGTGCAAAATAATTGACTGCGAAACGGGCAAGACTTTGGGCCCAGACCAACCGGGGGAGTTTTGCGCAAGAGGATACAATATTATGAAAGGGTATTACAAAATGCCCGAAGCTACTGCTCAAGCGGTGGACAAAGATGGTTGGCTACACTTTGGCGACCTTTGTACTGTGGACAAAGACGGCTACTATAAGGTAGTCGGCAGAATGAAAGATATGATTATTAGGGGTGGAGAAAATATCTATCCCAAAGAACTAGAAGAATTTATGTACACTCACTCTAAGGTGAGCGATGTGCAGGTGGTAGGAGTGCCTAGCAAGCGTTTTGGCGAAGAAGTTATGGCATGCATTATTCTCAAGCCCGGTGCAGAAATGGACGAAGCAGAAGTGCAAGAATACTTCCGCAGCAAGATGGCGCGCCACAAAATACCAAAATATGTGAGATTTATGACAGCCTTCCCTGTGACAGCTAGCGGAAAAATACAAAAGTTCAAGTTGAGAGAAGAAGCTATAGAGCTATACAACTTGAATGACGAAGCGTCCATTGAGACAGCATAATATTAGACATATAAGCGGAGGAAACAAATAATGAAACTATCCTTTTCGACTATAGCTTGCCCAGAGTGGGACTTTTATCGCGAGATATTCTCGGCGGCGAAGGATTTAGGCTACAACGGTATTGAGATTAGAGGAATAGGCAAAGACCTATATGCCCCTGAGATGCCACTTTTTGCAGAAGAACAACTAATGTCTACCAAAAAGGCATTCAAGGACGCCAATATAGAGATTTCTTGCTTGGCTAGCGGCGCTAGTTTAGGAGCAAAGGGCGAGAAGCAAGCTGCGCTTAAAGAAGTAAAGGAATACATTGATTTAGCGGCAAAATTAGGTGTTAGCTATGTTAGAGTAATGCCCACTAGCAATCCTTACCCAGACGAATGTGACATTGAGCAGATTAAAGAGCTTTATAGAGAGCTTGCCATTTACGGCGCAAGCAAAAATGTAACACCAATAATGGAAACGAACGGAATTTTTTGTGACACAAAATTACTAAAAGAGTTCTTTGAAGAGATAAAAGTAAACAATATTGGCGCGTTATGGGATATTAACCACCCCGTTAGATACAATAATGAGAGTGCAGCGCAAACAATATCCAATATCGGGCAATATATCAAGTATGTTCACATAAAGGACAGCATTGAAGAAAACGGAAAAACCGTCTATAAGTTAGTTGGCAAGGGTGACCTTCCTATTAAAGAAATCGTTTCCGGCTTGCAAAAACTTGGTTACAATGGTTATCTCACCTTAGAGTGGGTAAGAAGGTGGAACAAAACTTTGGAAGAGCCAGGTTGGGTACTACCTTATTATATTTCTTACATGCGCACAATTTTATAAAACGAAAACCCGACACAGCAGTCGGGTTTTTTAATCGATTTTATCTTACAAAACAGTTATATCTTACAAAACAGTTATATGCTACAAAAAAATTACAAAATAATTTCTAACTTTTTTACCATTTCTTGTGCGTTACTTGAGTAATGC
>CAYJBW010000038.1:0-9879 GCA_964368255.1 uncultured Christensenella sp. | reverse complement strand
TTACAAAATAATTTCTAACTTTTTTACCATTTCTTGTGCGTTACTTGAGTAATGCACATTTAGGTTCTCGGCGTAGTCGGCAGTTACTATAGCTCCACCTACTACTATTATTATGTCGGGGAACAGTTTTTTTACTTCAAGAATAGTGTCGCTCATATTGTCTAGGGTAGTTGTCATTAGCGCAGACAGAGCCAAAACTTGGGGTTGATAATTATTTATTGCTATTATTATTTTTTCTGTGGGTACATCCTTGCCTAGGTCTATAACACGATAACCATAATTCCCAATAACGGCTTTAACTATATTTTTGCCGATGTCATGGACATCGCCTTTTACGGTAGCAATAACAATAGTTGCCTTGTCATCTGTAACATCTTGCATAAAATTAGCTTTGATGTAGTCTAGCATAGCTTTGGCTGTGTCACTCCCTGCCATTAGTTGTGGAAGGAAGGCAAGTCCCTTTTCGTAAGCGTCGCCAAGTTTGTTAAGTCCACCAATTATTTCCTTGTCAATGATTGTTGCAAAATTATCCTTATCTGCTTTTTTTCGCAAGGTATCCATTCCTTCGTTTGTGTAGCCATGCTCAATGCAGTAGGATATATCGTAGTCAACATTTTGCACTTCTTCGGTAGCCGTAGCGGTGGAATTTTTTGCAATATAATTCTCGCAATTTGTATCTTTGCCTAGCAGAAGCAAATACGCATCTTCGTCAAGATAAGGTTTGGTTAGGGGATTTATAATTGCGCTTTGGCTGTACAATCTGCGGACAAGCTCATAAAAGGTAGAGTTTATTTTATCGCGGTTAGGCAGTCCAAAACTTACATTTGAGAGTCCCAAGGTAGTCTTTACGCGCAATTCTTCGTGCAATGCTTTGATTGTGCTAAGAGTTAATAAAGCATTGTTGTTATTAACGCTTACCGCCATTGTTAGCGGGTCGAACAAAAACTTACTTGAGTTAATGCCATATGTTTTGGCGGTGTCAAGTATTTTCTTTGCAATTGCTATTCTGCCGTCTACATTGTCGGGGATACCGTTTTTGTCTAGGCACAGCGCGATTATGTATGAGCCGTATTTTTTTGCAAGGGGAAAGATACTATGCATGCTAGTTTCTTCGCCATTTACTGAGTTTATTATACAAACACCACTTGCTATACGCAAAGTGTCAGTAAGGGCAGGGAGCTTGCTTGTATCAATACATAGCGGAACATCGGCAACACCTTGTAGATAAGTAACGGTACTTTTTAACTTTTCTGCTTCGTTAATGCCTGCCATACCTACATTTATATCCAAAATATCTGCGCCTTGTTTAATTTGGCTTAGGCACATAGATAGAATATAACTATAGTCGTCATTTTTTATGGCTTCCTTAAGAAGTGGCTTGTTGGTGGGGTTGACTCTTTCTCCAATAACAACGGTTTTTTTGGAGTCGAATTGTACCACCTTAGCGTAAGAACATACACCATCCACAAAATTGTTGGGTATAGCATAGGGCATATCTTTAGTAGCAAGCACTAGTTCTTTTATGTATTCGCTGTCAGAGCCACAGCAACCGCCAAGAATATTAACCCCTAAAGACGCGATTTTTTGCATGTGCAATGCAAAACTTTTGGCATCAAGGGAATAATATGTTTTGCCACTTTTATATATAGGAAGTCCGGCATTTGCCTTGGCAAAAAGTGGAACATGGGCATACTTTTGTAATCTTTCTATGTTGGCGAACATTTCTTCGGGTCCTGTGCCACAATTTATACCCAGGGCATCAACGCCCAGCCCTTGCATGGTAAGCGCAAAACTTTCTACAGTTACGCCCAAAAAAGTGCGTCCGTTCTTTTCAAAACTCATACTGCAAAAAATAGGCAGGTCGGTATGCTCTTTGAATGCAAGCACAGCAGCGCGAAGCTCTTGTAAGTCAGTAAATGTTTCTATAATGACGCCATCAACTCCGCTACCATTTACTATTTTTGCTTGCTCTGCAAAAATTTCGTAAACTTCTTCAAAGCTAGTATTGCCGTAAGGGGCGAGAAGCTGTCCACTTGGACCGCAGTCGTATAATGCATATTGATTGTCATTTACACAGTTTTTGGCAATTTTTATAGCGGAAAGTATTATTTCTTCCAAAGTATATTTACTCAAGTCCGCCTTTGCGGTATTTGCGCTAAAAGTGTTCGTTAGCACAATATCACTGCCAGAACTGAGATATTCTTTGGTTATTTCTGCAATTACTTTGGGGTTTTCTATACTGAGTAGTTCCTGACGGCTGTTAAATCCTTTTTTAATAAGCAAACTACCCATTGCGCCGTCTAAATAGGCGCGTTTGCTATTTATAAACTCAATTAGATTCATTTTTTACTCCTATTAAGGCAATAACGGACTTGTTCGGATTAAGCATAAAACTGTCATTTATATATACTCCAATGGCGCTTCCATTAACTAACTTAATAAGCTCTTTTTGATAGGAAAGAGCCAAATCTCCATAACCGCAACTAATTCTTGTTGTAAGTTTGCCCACGCTTTGTAAATCTTCTTCTATGCTGTCAAGATAGCTTTCTAGCGTTGCCGTCAAACAAGCGTCAAGAACAACAGCATTTTCGCTGCTTTCAGCGAAAGTTTTGGTAAGAAGTCTTTCGCTTTCCATGCCCATTGTTGCAAGCACGACAATTATTTGGCCACAAGAATCAAAGTGCTTTGTTGCAAGGTTGCCATTAAGAGTGAGATTTGCGCCAAGTAATTTAACACCGTTATTTACTAGTTCTACATCAAAAAACGCCACTCTTTTTTGTGGAGTTAGTTTTTTTGCTACTGCTAGCATTGATATAATTGTGTTCTTAGTAGCAGTTGGTATTTCTTTATTGATTTTTAGATACCGTGCTACTTCGATTATTTCGTTCACCTTATTAAGTCCTTTATTCCGTCATAAACAATGTTTGATGTATTGACATTATTCATTGTGTAAAGATGTATGCCGTCTACTCCTTCGCGTAGTAGATCACGAATTTGATTTACCGCATATTCTAAGCCTGCTTTGCGCAAGCCTTCGGGGTCTTTTTCGTAAGTGGATATCATTTTTGCCACTTCCATAGGTATTTTTGCGCCACTCATTTGCACCATACGCACAATTTGTTTGGCGCTGGTTATAGGCATAATTCCTGCTTCAATTTTCCCATCAATACCCATGGCTTTTGCCCTATTATTCATACTCAAAAAGTCTTTGTTGTCAAAAAAGAATTGGCTCAAAAATCTACTTACGCCCAGTTGATATTTTTGCTGCATAATATATAAATCATTGTCAAGATTGGGGCTTTCTGTGTGACCTTCGGGGTAGCAAGCGCCTAAAATGTTAAAATTGCCAAACTCTGCAATATCTTTAACCAGGTCAGTTGCAAAGCGGTAGTCAATAAGTTTTTTGTCTTCGTTAAGGTCACCGCGCAGAGCAAGAACAGAAGTTATGTTCCTACTTTTTAGGTCGGCAAGCAAAGATTTAATTTGTTCTTTGGTACTTCCTGCGCAAGTAAGGTGGGCTACGCTTTCTATTTTGTATCCATTCTTTATAAAGTCACACACTTCATTGGTTAGTCCAAGTTTGCTACCGTTTGCGCTGTAAGTAACGCTAATAAAATCTGGTTTTAGCAGGGCAATTCCGGCAAGCGGGAGATATACCGCCTCTATTCCGTCATCAATTTTGGGCGGGAATATTTCCACAGAAAAAGACTTTCTCATAAGTTATTTCTCCTTTAATAAATCACCAACAACTTCCCTTGCAAGTAGTATTCCTGCGCTAGGCGGTACGAAGGCATTACTTCCCAGTACCTTTTTTGTGGGGTTGTCTATTTTTTCCTGGTTGTAATCAAGCAAGTGAGCATTTTCTATGGGTTTTTCCAAAGAATACACCACTTTTAATGCGTTTATATTTGCTTTCCTAAGACTGCTTCGCATAAGTCTTGCGAGTGGGTCGTCTGATGTTTTGTATATGTCAGTTACGGTAAGCAGTTGCGGATTATTCTTATTAGCGGTACCCATACAGCTTATTATAGGAACCGAAAGCGCATTCGCTAGCACAACAAGCGCAACTTTTGCACTAGAAGTATCTATAGCATCTACGATATAATCCACACCGCTAAAATCTATTTGTTCTTTATTATCTTCAGTAAAAAAAACATCATAACATACTATATCAATGTTGGGGTTAATATCCTTTAATCGAGAGTAACATACTGATGTTTTTTTAGTGCCAATGCTTGAGTATGTTGCAAGCATTTGTCGGTTTATGTTACTTTCCGTTATCACATCATTGTCAACTACTATTAGTTTGCCTATGCCACTTCTTGCGAGAGCTTCTACTGCGTGTCCACCCACCCCGCCTAAGCCAAAAACCGCGACACATTTAGTACTTAGCGAATGAATATTTTCAAAAACTAATTGGGTTCTGCCAAGAAAAGGGTAACTCATTATATAGTAAGCGTTATTGGGTTGTGGTGGTACAAAATCAATAAATAGCTATCTTTTAGTTCGCTAAGTATAGATTGCACTACATTCAAGTTCTCGAAGGATTTGAAAAGCGCAAGCACCAAAAGTACGAACATAAAGACGGCGGTTGGCGCAAAAACTGCTCCAAGGAACTTATTGATAAACCTCATAACTTGACTATCATTATCAAATATATCAGCGACTATTTTTACAACGATAAGCCTTAATATTTGCACGACAAAAAACAAAACTAAATAATAAACCCAAATACCGAGTTTTAATTTTGCAAGGAACTCAGCCTTTAGGGCAATACTTGCATTAACTTTGTTGATAAATTCTCCAACGAAAGGAATGTTTGCAATCATTCCACCTAGTGAAATACAGACAAAAACGGACAGAACAATGCCAAAAAAACCTTTGGTGAAGGATTTTAGACTTTTGCCAAAGCCCCTAGCAAGTCCTAGAATCAAAGAAAAAATCAGCACAATTATTGTAATTATATCGATAATATTCATATTTCTCCCAAGAAAAACTCATTCTTACACATATTATACTTAGCAAACAAAGGAAATGCAACCAAATGTATTTATTTATTGCAGAAAACGCAAATCGTGACCATTTATTGGCAGAATAGTTGCGCTCCGCTTGTCGCAAAGACGACTAAAAATTCTTTGTCCGTATTTGCTTTCTAAATCACGCAAATCCATATTTGTTGTTATTATAGTTTGTTTGCCTAGCCGCTCCACCATAAGTTCATAAAAATATGGCAGAGTAACATTGTTTAGTAACTGTTCCACACCAAGGTCGTCAATTAGCATTATGTCACTGCTAATTAGTCCCCTCCAAATAGCGTTTTTGTCGGCAATGTAAGCGCAATGATATTCTAAAAATATTTTGTTTAACGCTATTGCATTGACAATATTTATAGTTTTTCCCATAAATAAGCCCTGTTTTAGTGCGGTAAGCGCTAAATATGTTTTGCCAACTCCAGTAGCTCCCATTATGGTAAGGAAACTTTTTTGTTCATCAAAAAAGCTACTTTGCACAAAGGACGCGCACTTTTCGTAAAACGCTTTTTGCTCTTTGTAAAAGGAAAAGTTCGTATCTTTTAGGCTAGCTGGCACTTCTTTTAGCTGTGGGAAGGATGCAATGGATAGGCTAATTCTCACACTTTCTGCGCAAGTACAAAGTTTGCCATTAGTTACCCCACTGTCATTACACATCGGGCAAAATATCTTGACTTTTAGGCAGTCAAGTGGCAAATTTTTTGCTATAAGATAATCTTCAAGTTGCGCCTTAGCATCGCTAATTTTTGCCTTTACATCATCGCCCTTTCTTTCGTATGCCAAATTCTTTGCTTGCTCCCATTCAAGTAGCTCCAAATTACGCTCAAGCACGCAAAACTTTTCGTCTTGTCGTAGCTCATTAAGACGCTTGTCCCTTTCCATAACCGCCTTTTGGTGGCGTTCTTTAATAAATTCTATTGAAGCTCTACTCATAGACTATTCCCAATTTTCGAAGTCTGATAAAACATTTTTTAACTGTTCTTCAGTGTACTGATGTTTTGTATAATCATCGGTGGTGCTTTTATTTTCTTTTACATTTTTGCCTATGTGCCTTTTTACACCGTCAAAGTCCACAATACCTTTACTGCTAAGACTTGCTAAAGTTCTGTTGATATTTTGTAAGGGGAAGGCGGTATTCATATTTTTTTCTGCGACAAGTAGTATTGTTTGCTCATCAAAGCCCCACTCCAGCCAAGTTTTGTAACTCTCTCTGTCCTTGTTAGTTACTATGCCAAAGGAACCGCACTTGTCAAATACTTCTCGGATTTTGTCGTCAATGAGTATCTGAGCTTGCACATATTTTTCTATTCCTTCGCTACTAGTTAGTCCCTTTTTGTAGAACTTAGCAACAACTTGTTGCAAGCCGTCAAAGGAACGAATATTGCGGAGCAAACAAAAGTTAGCTAATTTTAGTAACGCATTTTCGTCAAAACCAAGGCTTAGCCAAGGCAAAACATAGTTTTCTATTATGCCGTCCATACTGCCGTAGTAAGTGCCTAGCGCCTTGCTTAGGTCAATACTTAGGTTGTAGATTTTTTCTCTATTTTTGCTAAACTGCGCCACTTCTTCGGCACTATGGGCGTTGGCTTTATAAAGTGTGTCCATATATTCATCCAGCTTTTCCATACCGCCACGCTTTTTTTGTGCCTTTGCACCCACCAAAATAGCGTCAAGTCGGTAGCTATATTGTGTGGTCCACTTAAGAAACAGCTGTCTGTCGTCAAGCGTTGCGCTCCGCTTTAGACCAAGAGCGGTAAATATTGCCCTGATGTCTGCGCTGTTGTTTTCTAATTCCGCTATTCTATTTGATACCCCTTCTTCCGTTGTTAGACCTTGTTTTAGCCAGTCATTAGTTACCGCCAGAATGTAGGGAATACTTGTTTTGTCACCGCCAAGCTCTTTGCAATATTGGATAATAAGTAGCATTGCATTTATTTCCATATTGTTTAGCGCAATGGTTTCTATAAGAGCATTGTATTCGTTAGGGGTGAGTATTCTTTCGGGGTAAAGTCTATTAACTTCTTCAACGAAAGTTTTGTACTTTTGGGTATTATATCTAATAATTGGTGGAAGTGGACGCTTTACCGAAGTATAGCTGACGGAAAGCGGAGATGTTTTTGTAATGGTTAGAAGACCTTTTTCTTCCCAATAAGCAAAGCCTTTTAGTAACCTTTCTTCGTCAATTCTAAGTGTTAGAGCCATTTTTTCCAGTGAATTATATTCCTCAGAATCCAGTGAAGAAACGCAAAGACCTAATAAATAAATTTTTACATCAAGCGGATCGGCAGCAGGAAGATAGTGTAACAAAAACACATTGTCCACTTGCGAATAACCGTCCCTTAAATAGTCGCTGCCAAGCCTAATAAAACCCATTTTTTCTCCAAAAAAATTTAATTTTATAATATTGCATATCGTATATATATGTTGTATAATATATATATTCTGCAATAAAGAGCCTAATTGATGTAAGGCATATTATAGCATATATCTTTTGCTTAGGCTAGTAGTTTATAAAAAAATTAACTTGCGTCAAACTTCTACTAAGAAGACAGCTAAACGCATCGCACAATATGGAGGTCAAAAACATGATACCTATACTACTTACTGTAGAGAACTTACAAGACGCAAACGCACAATATAAGTTTAATGGCAGTAAAAATATTTTTAAGTTAAAAGACGCTTTAGCAATTAAACAGGCGCTAGGCTACGCTATTTATGGCAACTCGACATTGTTTCAAGGCAAAGTAGAACTAAGTTTCAAACACGATGATGAAAACTTTATTTTGGAAAGAGATTTTGGCGCAAACAGCGCTAAGTTAAGTACCACCACTGTCACCATAAATGACATAGAAGAAGTAAACAATTTTATGGCATCTATTGTCGGCTATAACTCTTCTCAGTGGGACAATTATGTAATAGCGGACAAGGAGCAGAGTTTTGATAGCGCGGTTAAGGACATAAATGCGTTCGTGAAAGAGAGTTTTACTTCGCTAGGTATAGACTCTGACGCCTTACTTAGCGCAAGAAGCAGGATAGAAAAAAGCATAGAAGCGGTCAAGGCGCAAATGGACTTACTTAGCAGTATGAGCCTGCTTAGCGGAAGTGAAGTAGCGGACAAAGTAGTTATTGCCAGGGAAGAAGTTGCCGGCATAAAAGCAGAACTTGCTAGACTTAATAACTTCATAATAGAAGGACGCTCCTTGCTAAAAATAAAAGATGAGCTTGACAAAGTTAATTATCAATTGGACAAAGAAAAAGAAAAAGAATCCGACCTTATGCTAATTATTAGCAAACTCAAAGAAAGCGAAGAGATGGAAAAGGTCATTTTTTTGTATGAGAAAAATAACGAAATCACTACAACCAATGCCCAACTAAGTAGTGAGATAACACTGCTTGAACAAGAAATTACCGCACTGGAAAGTAGCATTAGCAAGGGTGAAAAGGCGCAGGCAGAGAAAGAAAAAACATATATTTATTACAACGAAAAAATAACTGAACTAAACAACGCTCTTGACAGTGCAATAAAAGAAAATGCCGAAAAGGGCGATTTGGACAAATCGGTTTTTGCATCCGCGGAAGCATATTACGAAAAGAGCAAAGAACAAATAAATATCTTAAGTACCGAGCTAAAGACAGCTATGGAAAGACTGGATGTAGTTGACACGGAATTAGCTACAAACAGAGAAGAATTTAATAGCAACCGTTATGATTCCCAAAAAAGAACGGATATTAGAGAGGGTGCGCTACTTGAAGGACTTTTAGAGATAAAAAAGCAACGCCTTGCGCAGTTAAAAATTAGTCAGGCGAATGTGGAAGCAACACTATTAGAGTTCGAGAGACAAAGGAAACTTAACGCAAATATTGAAGCAAACGGCAAAAAGGAAGAACAAAAAGTGCTTCAAGACGGGTATGAAGACTTCTTTGAGAGTTATAACGCGCTGGAACGCAACAAGCAAGAGGTTTATAAGGGGCAGATTATTAGCGCTCATACACTGGGTGAGCTTAAGGCAATCGACCACAAAATATTTGACAACGAGCAGGCTAGGCAATCTTATTTGGAAGATATAAATGCGCTAAATAATGCCAAAAACATTTTGATACAATACATCGAAAAATGTGAAGATAAACTAAATAAGCAAAACGAAAAGCTAATAGGCTTTATGGCAAAGCAAGAGTATTATAAGGAAGTTGAGGAGCTGGAATTTGGCGGAGAATGTCCTGTTTGTAAATGTAAAGTGTTAGACAAAACGGATATGTCCATTGACAACACACGCACTTTTGCCAATGTAAAAAGGCAGGAAGAAGAAATTGCAAAAACAAAGGCAATTTTGGCAGAATATGTTCAAAAATTAGAAAAGATAAATATTAGAATTGGTGACCTTACCAGCAAAGAAAAAACTAGTGCCAACTATATAGAAAGCCTAAAAAACACCAAAGAAACCAAGATTGCGGTAAGGGAAAATATTTATAAAGAAAACAATGTAAAATCCCACGAAGAATTAACCGCAAAAGTGGAAGATGACGTAAGTAGCATACTAAATTACAGCAACAGTTTGGCAAAAATAAATCAAGCTGCCGGCATCAAAAATTTTGCAGCGGACAGTAACAATCTTTTGGACAAATATATAGAAATATTGTCAAATAGTGAGCTACCTGCTATAAACAAAGAAATTAAAGAAATAAGCCAAGATATTAAGAATTTGGGTGTGTCTTATTCCAAAATCAGCGAGCGACTAGAAAAAGCAGCAGCGGAGCAGTTAGACGAAATAGCAAGTTTAGAAAAAAGAGAAGATACACTTATAAAAAATGTAAATATAAAAAGTATAATAGGTGATGTTGAAAAAACAAA
>CAYJBW010000037.1:0-13847 GCA_964368255.1 uncultured Christensenella sp. | reverse complement strand
ACCTAGCACTTTAAGTGCGAAAAAGGCAGCTGCCGCGGCGCATACAATGGTAAGGAAAACAAAAACACCGGCAACGGACTTAACTTTTTTGAACTTTTTTAATGGAACATATTGGCTCAAATCCACAGGCTCAGCATTTTCTAACTGTATCTTCTTAACAGCATCAGGAGCGGGCATATCATCTTCTAACAAACCAAAAATATCATTAAATCTTTGTTTTTCGCGCATGTAGGCATCGTTGTAATATACTTGCAACTCGTCACTAGGACGCATTGTCTCTACCTTTGCGTTGTTAGTTGGTTCATCTATATTAAATTGAACATTTGCTTCTGTTTTATTCTTTTTCATTTATAAAAGCTCCTTGAAGATATCTTTGCCATTATTACTTAGTATACATTTTTTTTAACTATATGTCAATATTAAAAAAGCATAGATTTTGTTCCTTTTGTATCATTATCTTCGTAATATGCAAGTATTATACACTAACTTCCATTTTTGTGACTTTGCTGCCTAGGTAGTTCGCCCATTTTTCGGAATAAAAGGAATAATATGACAGATTTTTTTGCTTACGATACCTAACAAAACATCTAGTTTTGCACCAAATCATAGAAGGTAGTCCAATGACTAGTAAGTATAGCGGTCCAAGAATAAGCGATTGTATGGTATGCCCATATTCGTGAACTTTGACACTATCCGTCCACTTTTTGTCGCGCATACCGCTCATTATTATAAATATGCCTAGCGACACGCCACCCCAGTTTTCGTTATGGTAATATACATTCGCACCAAAAAAGTTTTCGACTTTTTTGTATTTTCTGCTGAAAAGAAAGCCTAGTATATTTTGTGGCAAACCCCAAGTGAATTGAATTAGATAGAATAAGAATTTCATACGCTCTCCAAAAACTTTGTTATAGTTGTGCTTTTTACCGCAAAATATGTGTTATTATCACTAGATAACTTAGCGCAAAGTATGCCAATTATGTTGCCTTTATTATCTATTAAGGGAGCCCCACTGTCACCATAGCAAGCATTCGCGCTTATTGATATTAGTTCTCTGCTATAATTACTATATTCAATTATTTGACTTGCATTAAGTATCGTTACTTCATATGGCGGATGAGATTTTATGTTGTCTGTAGCAAGATACAATCTGTTTTTAGCATAGGAACTATTATTGTTAAATAATGCAGTGCGTGTGAATTGATAGGTACATTTTAACAAAACAAGATCATTTTGCTTGTCCGTTACAATTACTTCCAACGCATATTTTGCATTGTTGATATTACAGTAGCTTGATATGTAATTACCTTGATATGTATCAATGAAGCTATGTGCTGTGCTTAATATGTAGCCATCGGCATATACGGCTATGCCCATACATTTTTTGCTTACATTTTCATATTGCACAGTTATGTCAACAATGGTATCTTTTATGTCGGTAATACTGTCATTATATGCGCTACAACTGCTAAGGATAAGCGTTACATATAGGATAACAGATAAGAAACTAAACTTTTTTGCCATAAGTATATTATATTATGGCTCTAGGCTGATAAATGCAAAAAGTCCTATATTTCGCGCTCGGATTTTATTATGTCAATTACATTAGATGCGGTGTCGTATCCAAAGCCTTTACTTAGCATATGTCGATAAAGTTTGCCAATAGTATTATAATCAATATCCTTATTTTGCATATATTTTCGTGCCAAATTAAGAGCTGCTTCGTCCTGATTTATGTTCAAATATTTATCTATTATGTGAGCAGGCACACCCTTAAAAAGCAGTTCATTTTTCATTTTTAATATGCCTTTTTTGTTCATGTTGCTACGCACATAATTTTCTGCAAAATTATCGTCATTTATGAACCGTTTTTGTTCGGCAATACTAATTGCTTCGGCGATTACCGAAGGTGAGAAGCCCTTTTCGTAGAGTTTATCTTGGTACCCTTTTTTACTTTTGGAATATTTACCAATTTGAGTATAAAGATAATTTAGGCACTCTTTTAGGTTTGTGTTTGTATTATTTTCTTCCATAATGCTTCTTTTTTTGTTATAATATATTACATTGTAACATATATTTCCAAACCGTTGCAATAACATTTTTGGCAATATATAAGTATATTACTATTGATAAGTGTATTATTATATGATATAATTTAACATAGCCATTTTTAGCGTGGAGGGCGAATGCCAAGAGTATTGAAAACTTCTTTATTTGTCATAATAATGCTTTTGCTACTGTCACTAGTGTTTCTAGTGAGTGTCACGCCCGCTTACGCTATTTCTGTGGAAGATTTGATAGTTAATAGCCTTGATAATCCATACATATTAAGCACATCTCAAGACATATTGGATTTGTCCAACCTAGTCAATACCGGTTCGTCAATGAGCGGTAAGTTTTTTGCGCTTGGCTCTGATATTGATTTGTCATCAGAAGCCTTTGTGCCAATTGGCAAAAACTCAACTATGTTCCAAGGCAGTTTTGACGGAAGAAACTATAAAATCACCATAAATATTAACAATAGCAGTAACTACAACGGACTTTTTGGCTATATAGGCAATAGCGGAGTGGTGAAAAATGTAGTTGTATCAGGTTCTATTACAGCAAACAATTATTTGGGCGGAATAGCAGGCTATAACGCAGGCACTATATCTAATTGTATAAACACAGCCAATATTGCTACAGTAAGCAATGATTCTACTTATATAGGCGGAATAAGTGGCGAGAGTATGGGTAGAATTGATAATTGTGTCAACGCAGGTACCATTATAGTTAACAAAAGCGGTGGTGGTATTGTCGGAAGGAACCTAAGTAGCACTCAAGGCATTTTTTCTTCGGTCAACTTAGGCAACATTAGCGGAAGGGAAGGCTCTACATCGGCGGAAAGAATAGGCGGTATAGCGGGAGAATCCAGGGGCATTATTGCGAATTGCTTCAACTATGCTTTTGTCAATGCTACCGGGCAAAGAATAGGTGCATTGGTTGGTTCCCTTGTTTCCGCTCCAAACGGTACTATTAACTGCTACAACATAACGGAAAAAGCAGCAAGAGCGTTAGTTGGTCAAAGCGATGTGCAAGTACCTGCTACATTTTTGGCCAAAAGTTATTATGACTTTTTAGAGAAAACAATAGTTTTTGCAGAAAGCTCAATGAGATACCTTACTTATGAACAAGGTTTTGGATTTTTACCCTACCCAAACACACTTACAGAAAATGCCGAAATAAAGAGCATTATAAGAATTTGCTTGTTTAGCAGTGGCACAGGCGAAATTGACCAGCCCTTTGTTATAAACAATTTTAGGCAATGGGGACTCTTTCAAACCAACTCTTATTTGTATGAATATACAAGCAAACATATTAGACTAAATACCAACCTTATTGTGGGCAATATTTCTCCGTTATTTTCTACGGCGAAACCCTTTAAGGGAGTTTTTGAGGGAGACAATAAGATACTTACCGCCAATGTAAGTGGTAGTAGCAGAGTGGGGCTTTTTGCTGTTATTAGCGGTGGCACAGTAAGGAATATAACCATCAATGGCATAGTCACAGCGACAGGGGACATGGCAGGCGCGGTGGCAGGAGTTATGTTTTCTGGCACCTTGCAAAATATAACAAGCAATGCAAGCGTAACTGGCAAAAACTTCGTTGGTGGCATAATAGGACATGCGTCACAAGACTTGGTAAAGCTAAGTAATATAAAAAATAACGGTCAGGTAAGCGGAGAAAATCAAGTAGGCGGTTTAATTGGACAAGCCAACATAGCGGAACTTACTGATATAGAAAATCATGGCAAGGTTAGCGCAGTAACAGGCTCGGTCAATGCAAACTTTGGTGGCATTGTAGGCAAAACCAACATGAGCGCACAAATACTTAGGGTACTTAATAGTGGTGAAGTCAACGCACATAGAGCAACTAATGTGGGCGGAATTGTTGGCTACGATGCTAATGGCTCTTTTGAATTGGTCGCTAATCTGGGCGCGGTAATTGGCAGAAACAATGTTGGTGGCATTTGTGGCAACTCTTTTGACAGTAGTAATAAGGTGATAAAATCGGCTATGAATGTTGCTGCTGTGACGGGAGCTGTTAATGTTGCTGGTATGTTAGGTTTGTCATCTGGCGTGGAAAAACAAATAAACAATAGCTATTTTGTGGGCACACTAAATGAAGTTACTGAAGCACAAATAAATAAAGCGACATTTTATACAATATCTAGCGGAACCAATATAGTAAATTGCTTTTTTAATAATGACCTGATAACAGGAACGGGCGGAACGGGCAAAAACCATATAGAACTTACCGACAATGTTTTTGGGGTGACGGAAATAGACACCGTTTGGCAGGCAAGGAGTATGGAAGCAAATGTTGGATATTATCCAATATTGAAGATAAATTCCCTAACAAGTAATACGGCACTAATAAATAGCAAGCTAAGAATAAATTACTTTAGCGGTGGCACTGGCGCGCCTAGCGACCCATATCTTATAGCAAATGAGCAAACACTGCGCAACTTTGCATACCTAAACAACAACTATACATCCTTTGATTATCACAATAAGTCTTACAAACTAACTAGTGATATCAGTCTAAAAAGAGATTTATATACAATATGTTCTTCCGTCTTGCCTTTTGACGGCAATTTTAACGGCAATTATAAGATTATCAATAACCTGAATATCACTGGTGGAGATTACACTGGCTTTTTTGCCAGTCTGTCTGCTAATGCAGCTGTGAGCAAATTCTTTGTGGAAAGTGGAGAAATTGTTGGAAACAACTATACGGGAACGATTGCCGGCTTTGTTTCTTACGGCGCAAGCATTATTGACAGTTATAGCAACGCGGAAGTTGACGGACAAGCTAATATCGGCGGACTAGTGGGAGTAAATTATGGACAAATAGCGGACTCTTTCTTTACTGGACAAGTCAGTGGAACCACCAATATTGGCGGACTAGTGGGCAGAAATGGCATTAGCGGCGAAGAAATCGGCACAATTACTAGAAGTTTTAGCTCAGGATATGTGTTTGGAAGTGGCAATGTCGGCGGAATAGTGGGACAAAATCAGGGCAACATAAGTATTTGCCAAGTATCAGGCACTGTGCATTTAGTTAGTGCTGACGGTTATAGCGGTGGAATAGCAGGCGAGCATTTAATTGGTGACATTACAAATAGTTATGTAATAGCAGTACTAACTTCCGAAGGTGTTGGCGCAAAAACTGGCGGTCTTGTGGGGCAGTTTACCAACACTGGCGCAGCTACTTTGACATACAGCTATTACCACCCTGTTATAAGCGGAGCAACGACCCCTTACTATATCGGCATTACACCGCTAGGAGATACCACCGGCAGAATAAAAAACACCGAACAAATGCTAAACAACGCATTTTTAGGGGATTTGAATTATAATTTTAGCTTTGGGTTGTCTCCGTCAAAAGATTCTGATTTTGCACCGAGAATAAATAGTTTTGTAAATACTGGTATAGAAAGAAAGGAGCATTATTCTTCATACAGCGCAAAGCTAAGGGTGTTTGGTTGGGATAATACCAGCCAAGCAGAGTGGGGAACAGAAGCAAACCCATATATTATTTCTACCCCTAGCCAACTAGACACTTTGTCTAAACTTACAGCTACCTACAAATATACCTATAGTGGAAATTATTTCGTGCTAAATAACGACATCAATATGCAGGGCATAGCTTTCGCCCCAATAGGCAGATTTATTTCGGCAAGTGGCAACGACAACTTTATGTTTAACGGTGTGTTTGACGGTAACGGCAAAACTATCTCCAACCTGACAATTAACCGTACATATAGATATATAGGCTTGTTTGGCTACACAGGTAGTGAGTTTGTTTTGAAAAATCTTATACTAGATAGTAGTTGTAGCTTTATTACTTCGGACAATTACGCAGGTTCTTTGGTGGGCTATAACGGTGGCACTATCGATAGGTGTGTTAGCTATGCCACTGTTTCCGCAGCTAACTACATTGGCGGACTGTGCGCATATTCAGCTGTCAATACAACTATTACTAATTCAGTTTTTTACGGTAATATTCCTACCGTAGCAACAAATAGCTATGGCATACTTGGTATAATTCCTTCCGCAGGAATAGCGGTTAACACTTCCAACACCTGGTATGTTTATAAGAATAATTTAGCAACTAATATAAAGGCATCCGCCTTACCTTACCAACACAATGACTATGGCTGTGTGCTTTTTGTAGATAGCTTAGGCACAGTCAGCATTGTTTTGGACACAGTTACTACTAACATAAATAACATTCTAGCTTTTGGGATTACCGCAAACACCTACTATGTCGGCGCGGTAATGAGCAATATTGACGGGCTCGTTTATAGCGGAAACAACTTTTATCCCTATCCAGTTTTTAAGGGTGCAAGAACAACTAATTTTGTACGGTTCTGCCAAACGGCGCGCCTAAACTTTTTGGAGAGTTCTGACAGCGATTATATGACCAACTATACAACTAACTATGGTAACGGTATTTATTATGAAGGGCAGAGCGTGAACTTTACCATTAAGTTGCAAAAGAATTGTTATTTAGAAAACTTGCCACATTATGCAAACAATAACTATCAACTTAGGAATGTAGCATCGGATATTGTAATGCGTTTTACCATGGCAAGTAATAGTTCAGGTTCGTATTTTGATGTGCCAATAAGCATAGAAGATGCAACCACTTTAGTGGATGTTGCGTGTAGCGACCTAGAAGTTAGCAATATATTTGACGGAGCAACCAAAACAATAGCAGTGACATTTTCGGGCGGAGTATTTGACTACTATACATTGTCTTTTTACTACGGCGCAGAAATGAACAATGTAAGCGAAATAAGAAATGCAGGCTCTTATACCGTCTATACCTACCTTTATATGGTGGGCAACCGCGGTGTGTTCTATGGCATTATGCAGCATTCCTTTACAGTATTGCCGTACGAGTTGTTCCTTGATGACACAAATCAAGCAATAGACAATTATTGGGCAACTAATGTCGGTGTAAAAACATATGATGGTAGCGCGCAGATACTAGGCAAAACAATACTTAGTCAGTACCTACTAACTATAGTGGAAGAAGATACACAGCAAGTAAACATAACGGCAGATGTTACTTGGGCATCGGCTAATGCCAGTAACAATATTGATGTTACTATCAATAATTTTCTACTATCGGGCGCACTTGCTAATAATTACACTATAGCAAGTGGCACATCCCTAGTCCTTGCTGGCAGGGGCAGAATAAACAAGAAAGCGCTTATTGTTACTATATCAAGTGTGGACCTTAGTATGCCATTTAGTGGCAATGCGCCAATTATTAAGAATCCCCAAGTAAATGGTAGTCTAGGCAGTACCAGTTTGGTATGGACTTTTGTCAAACTAAACGAACTGGGCGGGATTGACACAGATTGGGCTAATTTAGCGACAAAAACATATTTTGTGGGCAGATATAATGTTTTGGTAAGTTCTCAAGACACCAACAACTATGACATTACTTTCGGTGGTAGTAACTATGTGCTAGAGATTTTGCCAAGGAGTGTAAATAGTATAAGTTACAGCGACTATGAAAACAAAGTTTACACAGGTAGCGTGCTTAGCAATAACATAAAGGCAATTTACACTACCGTTAACGGAATGGATTTCGCCACCCTTAATTACTACAAAGGGAGCGTTAGCGAAGAAAACTTAATTACTGACGGTGTAATAAATGCTGGTATTTACATTGCAGTTCCTACAATAACAAACCCTAATTACCAGTTCTCACAATCAGTTAGTAATCTTAGTTTTGCGGTGGCAAAAGCAACGGCAAGTGACATTACCTTTGATATGGACAGCAACAATATAAAAGTAAATGATATGCGACTACTAACATTTACCACCAATGTGTATGATGCCGTTCTTGCAATAGAAATAAGTGGTGTTAGTCGGGCAAAAGTAAGTTTAGCAAAGGTGGAAGATACATATTATTTTAACCCAACCGCATATCCAAGCAGTGGAAGCATAACATACCGCATAGCGGCAAAGGGCGCCACCAACTATAATGATAGATATTCTCAGTACCACACTGTAAGTATTGGCGCGCTCAGTATGTATGTTGGCGTAAAAAGTAGAGTTCATATCTATGGCGATATTATTGATTTGGAACTACAATATAGTTCTGATATTGAGCAAAACAATATTGTAAGTATGGAAGAAGTGCAAAGTTTGAGTGGCTACAAACCTTCAACTTACCAAGTTGTTTATAGCACTCTTGAAGCAGGCAAAAGATACACAGTAAATATTGGCGGTGGAGATTTCGCTGCGTACAAGATTTATAATGCAAATACCTGTTATATTGACATAGAAAAGAGAAAAATAAAAATTACCGTTTCGCCAGAAATGCAAGCATTAAATACCAAAATTTATGGCAGTAATGACACATCTATTAGCTATATTGTTATAGACGGACATGAAGAAGGCGCCAAACAGATAACAACGCTACCTAATGGGGAAGAATTATTACTAAACGGAGTTTTATCGAGAGCAAGTGGAGAAAATGCCGGTAATTATGCCATTAACATAGGCACTATAAGCGTTGAAGCTAACCCAAGTTATGATATTTTAGCGGATTTTCGCGGTGTTTATAAAATTGACAGGAAACCGCTTAGACTTTATATTCCTAGCCAAACTAAACCTTATAAAGCCGCAGACCCTGTTCTATCTGCCCGACTAGAGAACGATTGCACGCTTGCGTATAATGATACAATGAGCGTTGTTGCAATCAGTATTATTAGAGCGCAAGGAGAGAGCGTAGGTAGTTATAACTATACGGTAACAAGTAGTTCTGTAGGAAATAATTATCGTATAGAGAGCATAAGGAATGACCTGAAATTTTTAATTTTGAAAGGTACACCAACCCCAAAACCTGCCATACACAATACACTATATTATGGGGAAACTGTGTCTTCATTGACTATTTCGGGGCAAGCACAATATAGGGATGTTGCTGTTGCTGGAAAGTTTAGTTGGGAAAAACCAAGTGTTCGTGCAACATCTATGGACGCAATAGTTGCAAAAATAGTCTTTACACCGGATGACACAGTAAATTACAATGTGGCAACTTTTGACGAAGAAAATCCTAATGTGCGTTCAGACCTAAGAGTTATCTTGCAGGTGCATAAAAGAGTGCTGGGAGTATCATTAGAAGGCAGTTTGAGCTATGAATACAACGGTAGTAGACAGTGCGACATTGTGGCAAAGTTTGCTAACCTATATAACGGCGAAACAGTCACATCCATTGAAGAAATAAGGTCAAATGGCGACATAACCCAGCCGATAAATGCTGGCGAGTATACTTACTTGGCTACAATTAACAGTGACAAATATATAATTGTGGATGACAACAGTATTAGTTTTGTCATATACCCCAAAGATGTCACAGTGTCAGTTGCTAATGTTACTATTGTACAGGGTGAAACTCCTAAGTTTGCCATAAGTTATGTGGGCTTTTTGGAAGGCGATGACGAAAACGATATTGACACAAAAGCAACTATTGTTCAAGTCCCCAAAACCGCTGGACGGCACACAATAACACCTTCGAACGCTAGCGACCAAAACTATTACTTTATTTATCAAAGCGGTACGCTTACAATAAATCAAAAGCAGATAGCAAAAGATAATATCACTATAACAGGTTCAATTAAGCCTGGTGTTACTGTCGATGTCGTTTCCTATGATAATAACAGGCTAGAGTTTAAGGCGGCGGCAAAACTAATTGACAGTAGCACTGGCGCGAACATAATTAAGCCTTCAAAAATGTCGTTAAATCAACTGGTTGGCATAGATTTTAGCGAAAAGGTAAGCGGAGAGTACTCATATAGTGTTAGTTTAAGTGAAGCAGTCACTGCAAGTAATGTATTCTATGCTTTAGGAGCGGATGGAGATGTTGTGCTAATAGAAGAATATACACTAAGTGAAGATGGCAAGACCATAAATTTTGTATCTTCTGCCATATCGGGAGTTGCTGTGTATTCTCCCAAAGACACAATACAACTATTACAAGGTTATATTCCGCACGCAATTGCAGGAGTGGGCGCTTTGCTTGTGATTGTGTTGATAATAGTGGGTATCCGCATAAAAATTAAAAGAAACAAGTTTAGACGGGCTTATTTAAGGTCGCTAGATAGTTAGCAATAGTTTGCTTACGCCACACTTTGGGCAGAGCGAATAAATTATCAAGTTCGATGTCTTTAAGGGTGTAGTAGTGGTTATAACTATTATCCAAAATTTCCAAAATAAAGTACCCTTTGTTGCGCAAACTTTTGGTCACAGCACCAATTTTTGCGGCAATATGAGTGCAGTATATCGTCCTTTTTATAGGCTTGCTAAAGTCAGTAAGACATCTTAGCGAATAGCATATTGCGTTATATTTTTCCTTTTCGACATCCGCCATACCGCCAGAAAACAGCATAATAGAAGCTATCCCCAGCGTATAGTTTATTTCCCAAAATGCGCTCAAAACAAAGAGCGCCATAAAAAGAATGCTAAAGATTATATTAGATGCTTTGAGCGCTTTTAACCCTTTTAGTTTGTTTTTGCAGAAAGATAGTGCAATTCTGCCACCGTCTAAAGGATAAAGTGGGAGTAAGTTAAAAAGCCCTATACTCATATTCGCGCGAAAAAGTTGCAGTGTATAAGAATAACTTGCAGGAAATATCCACCAAAAAGCCACAACAATGAGAGAAATAAAAAAGTTTACGGCAGGACCAGCAACAGCTACAGAGAACATGTCTTCGTCACGCACCCCTTCGCCGCTTAGAACTGCGCCGTATGGCATAAGGGTTAGTTGGTTTAGGGTGTAGCCAAGTTTTCTCGCGACAATTTGATGCGCATATTCGTGGATTAGCACACTAAAAAGCGCAAAAAGCAACATAAGAAATTGTGAAAACACCGCAAAAACTACACATAACAAAATAAACAGCGGATGCAGGCGTATTTTTTTCATAAACAGTTATTTATATGTAATTAGATAAAAATTTATGAAAATAACTACAAAAAGCAAGGCGACTAGTTTACCTAATCGCCTTGAAAGTATTTTATTTAGCATTGCTCTCAATCTCGTGAGTTTCGTCAAAACTAAATTTTATATTAAAAATTTTTGTTAGTTGGGTAATTAGTGCTTGCCGTTGTTTAGTGACAAAGTTGCGAGAAAAACCGCTTATTTTTGCATACTTTCTTATGGAGATTTTTTCCATTGTTGTGCTTTTTAGTAGGTTGCTCTCATAGTCGTCTAGTTGATTTAGACAGTGCTCCAAAAAAGCAGTAGTTTCCTTGCCTTTGCCCATTATTTTTTCTTCTCTCTGGTGCTCTTTGTGATTAAGTAACATTGTTAGTACCATGTTTTGAGTAAAAATCACTCTATTTCCACCTCCAGCCACTGAGCAATAACGCCATTGTTTTCCATTTCTTTCCTGTAGTCATTTTTTTCGCAAATACCTTGCAGTATATAGGTTTGCATTAGTCCGAATCGATAGCCCTTTTTTATGAAAAGTAGCAGTTCAAGTTCGCTTTCTGTGTCCATATAAGGTATGCGCAGGTTGTCTTTTTCTTTGTAATTTGTGGCAATTTCTTTTTCTATTAGTGGTCGAATTTTGCCGATATTCATTGGTATCTTACATACGATATCTTCATAATCAAAGATTGCACCCTTGTTAATAACAAGTTTTACTATCAATATTTTTCACCTCCGTAAGTTGTTTTTTGTACCTAAAAATTCATTCTCCTCCTTTGTTTTCTGTAGCAGTAACACAATTTTAGCATAGCAGTTATTGCAATACAATGTAATATATGGTCTTTTTTTAGCCAAATGTGTCATTTAAGGGACATTTTTGGTAAAATATTTTGCCTAATTATTCACCGATTTTTTTGCCAAGTAGCAATTTTTATAAGGTACAAATCAAAACTGTTGCATATTAAAACTCTATTTGATATAATACGGATATGGATTATTTTAGACTTAACTGCGCATATCTGTTCAAAAACGGAAAGGGGAAACAGTTTTTTGTTTTCGCTTGTCTGGTACTTATTCCTTGCGCCATAATTGCATATTATTATCCTATATCAAGAATTATTGGTTGGCTTTACAACTATAATAGTTTTGGCTTTGATAGTTGGTCAAAGCTGTGGGTTAGCAATATATCTCTTTCGCTTCGGGGCGGTATTCTTTGCGCTTTTGCCTTCATTATGTTTGTTTTGGCGCAAGCCATTATTAGCACTATGATATCTCGCCACTTGCGTGTAGGTAGTTTTAGCGTAAAGGGTATCTTTTTCGGCATTAACGAGAACTTTTTCCCCGCTTTGTTTGCCACTTTAGGATTTGTTTTCTTGCTACTATTTAGCTATACAATAATATCTTTATTTGTTTTTATGTGGTTTTTTGTCAACATAAAAGCGCTAGGACTAATACTTACAGTAGCAACAATCATTATATTAGTTATCATATTTATATATAGTTGGGCGACAACTAATCTGTGGCTTCCTGTTATGTCCTTTAATGGACTCAACGCCTTCAAATCCTTTTCGGTAGCTTTCTACAAGAGCCGTATCAGCCAAAAGAAGTTTTTTGTTCCTTATCTTGTTTTGGTAGCACTAATAATAGGATTTGGTTTTGCATCATACTATACAAGAATGATACCAGCCCTTTCCTGCATTCTTACTACGGTCAGCTATATATTCGCTAGCGTATTTATAATATCCTTTAGTTTTATTAGCTATTTTAAGGTGGAAGCGATACCTAGAGAAGACCTTGCCTATCTTTATAAAAGTAAATAAGGAGTTATCATGCCGATAAACCATTCATTTTCGTTGACATTATGTAATTTCAAACTGGTTGCTAAGTTAGCGGTTTTTATATTTATATTGTCAATAGTAGCTATAGCACTCATTTTGGGAATACTAGGTCCTATTGTTCAAGGTTTCATTACAGAACTGCAAGAAGATTTCCCCATAACACCAGAAGAAGTAATAGAACATCCCTTCAAAAGTCTGCGCGCAGTAATGGACTTTTTCTCTAGCTATATTTCCACACATACTATGTTCGTTACCAAACGCATAGTGTTTGTTTTTTTGCTTATTATGGGAGTGAAATTCTTTATGCAACTTCCCATGCTTCCGCTATCAAAAATAATGCACAGCAAGATGACCACAGGCTTTGACATTGGTCTAATAAATGCCTTTGTGTCAACAATAGGCGAGAATCTGATTTACACTTTGTTGACATCAGTAATTTATACAATAATAGACGGCGCAATCGCTATAGCTACAGTGTACTTTGCTGTTTGGATGGCAAAATTATTTGGACTGATGGGCATTACGGTTAGCTTATTTGTGTTCGTAATGCTAATAACACTAAGAATGAGTTTGTTCTGCCAGTGGCTACCAGAAGTTGTTAAGGGCAAAAGTAGAAATATTTTCAAAGCATTACAGCTATCAGCAAAGCCCGTTATAAAACATTTTACCAAGAATACAATTTGCATTTGCGTTGTCAACTTCGTTTTTATTTCTACTATACTTACAACGCTAATACCTACCGCAGGACTATTACCTATTTTGCTGCTGCCTACTTATATGGTTCTTTATACTATACTAGGTCAAGCGCTCAGCTTTTCATTCTATAAGCAGAAATATTTTATTGACAACGGTGCAACTATTTATGATCCAACCAAAAAGTATTGATCAATCGTAGCTTAATCGATAATTGCATAAAACAAAATCTCCGCTAGAATATGGTGGAGATTTTTTATATAAGGTTATCAATATAATAATTCCCCAAAAATAAAATAGGCAAAATATGTAAAAACAGTT
>CAYJBW010000036.1:11099-14482 GCA_964368255.1 uncultured Christensenella sp. | reverse complement strand
CTTCCAAATAATAGGTAGCATGGGCATACTAGGATTGATTGGATATTTATATTTTTATATAATAAGGTACAAAATAATAGTAAAAAGCGCCCGAAAAAGATTGTTTGGAGTGTTCTCTCTGCTAGCGCTAATAGGGTTCGAGCTGTATTCCATGGTAGATACAGGTACATTCATACCAGTGCCGACAATGATACTCACAATGCTAATTGTACTAATTAACGAAAGACAAGGAAAGACTAATGAGGAACTGCTATAACACATTTAAGAGCATTTTTGACAGGATTATTGCCGCAATAGTTTTGCTTTTTTTTGGCGTATTCTTTTATGTGATTATTCTGCTAATAAAGATAGAAAGTAACGGTAAAGCTGTCTTTAAGCAGGAGCGCATAGGCAAGGACGAAAAGGTTTTTTATGTATACAAGCTCCGTACAATGAATACAACAGATGTGCCCTTTGATGTTAATTCTCCAGTAATAGAAAATGATAACACCAACTTAACTAAGGTGGGCAGAATTATTAGAAGGCTAAAGATTGACGAACTGTTGCAACTTATAAATGTGCTAAAAGGAGAGATGAGCTTGATTGGTCCCCGTCCGCTTATGTCCGTTTATTTGCCCAGCTACAAAATGTGGGAAAGGCAAAAGTTCCTTATCAAGCCAGGTATGAGCGGTCTTGCCCAAGTCAAGGGCAATGGACACCTATCTATTGCCGAGCGCAGTTACTATGACATAATGTATATAAAACATCATAACTTCGGTATGGATGTCAGCATAATGATAAAAACTCTAGGAGTGGTACTGTTTGGCGAGAAAAAATATTTGCAAAATGTGCCAGAGTCAGAACTTATTAGAGTAGAGCAAGAGTTCGAGAGCAAAAATTCATAAAAATTCATAAAAAAGTTTTATTTAGCGTCGCCAAGATGGTGGCGCTTTTTTGAGTGCCAATCCTAGCCAACTTAATAATATATCATAGGTATAATGGGACAAAACAGCTAGGATGGTATATGAACGAAAGAGAAATTATCGCGAGAATACATAAGATAAATGACATAATAAACACCAGAAAAAAATATGATACACTTTCGCGCTACAATAGCGGAGAAAAAATTCACCTTAAGCAAATGGCTTTCCACAAGTGTTTGAAGCGCAACCGCTGGGTTTTCGGCGGTAACAGAAGTGGCAAGACAGAGTGCGGTGCGGTGGAAGCTGTTTGGATGGCGAGGGGGATTCATCCCTTTCGCGCCAATCGGCAAAATGTTTTTGGTTGGGTTGTGAGCGTCAGCTTTGAGGTGCAAAGAGATGTCGCCCAGAGCAAAATTCTGCACTATTTGCCACCGGAATGGATAGAAGACATAATTATGCATACCGGTACAAAATCCAGTCCGTCAGTGGGAGTCATTGACACCATTGTTGTGAGAAATGTTTTTGGCGGTTTGTCAAAGATAGGTTTCAAGTCGGCGGACCAAGGCAGAGAAAAGTTCCAAGGGGCGAGTTTGGACTTTGTGTGGTTTGACGAAGAGCCTCCTTTTGATATTTATGAGGAGTGTAAAATGCGCGTGCTGGATAGAAAGGGGGAGCTGTTCGGCACGATGACCCCACTAAAGGGGCTTACCTGGGTGTATGATGAGATTTATCTCAACCGTTACAACAACAAGGAAGTACATTATACCCAAATGGAGTGGGCGGACAACCCCTTTTTAGACCCTGAGGAGATTGCGCTTCTCACCTCAGGTATGTCCGATGATAGTCTATCTAGCCGTAGATATGGGCATTTTCAAGCGCACAGTGGGCTTGTGTATCCAGAGTTTGACCCCGATGTGCATATTATAGCACCTTTTGCTGTGCCAATTGAGTGGCAGGACACTATTTGTATTGACCCAGGGCTAAAAAATCCGCTTTCCGCGCACTTTTATTGCGTGGACTATGACAACAATATTTATGTTGTGGCAGAGCATTATGAGGCCGAAAAAGATATCGATTATCACGCAAAAAGAATAACAGAGATTGCCGATAATTTGGACTGGAGAAGAAGTAGCAACGGTATGTTAAATGCCCTTATCGACAGCGCGGCTACGCAAAGGACACTCAGCGCAAGCAAAAGCGTGGTGGACTTATTTTATGAAAGGAATATCCTAGCCAATCCCAATGTGAATAAAGAACTTTTTAGCGGAATTAACGAAGTAAAAAGCTATTTTGGCGCCCGTCCTGCTAAGATTTTTATTTTTGCAACTTGCGTCAATATGATTAGAGAAATTAAGTCCTACCGTTGGGGAAACAGTGACTGCCCCATAAAAAGGGACGACCACGCTATGGACGAACTGCGCTATTACATTATGTCAAAACCCCAAAAAGTGGCTGCATATAAAAAAAGTTTTTTAGAAAAGAATTTTATAAAAATTTACAATTTGAACAAAGGGGGGAGATTATGAGCAATGCTAGATGTTTTGTATAAAAAAGCCAAAGGCTACGAAGTGACGGAGATTACTAAAGAGTACGGAATAGATGAGGATGGCAATCCAAAACTCATCAAAGAAAAGACAGCGACAAAGTTTGTTCCGCCTGATTTGTCGGCGATTAAAGCCTATATGGAGCTAAAAGACAGTGAGCTTTATAATATGAGCGAAACAGATTTAATTAAGGAACGGCGCAAACTTTTGCGTGAACTAAAGAGCAAAAAAGAAGGAGAGCAATGAGCAGAAAAAACAATGAACTTGTAACAGAAGTTATTAGAGATTACGAAAACCGCAAGGCGGCGAGAAAGACACTGGAGAGTAATTGGTTACTAAACATAAATTTTGTCATAGGCAACCAGTTCGCGGAAATACTACCCAATGGCGATATAACCGACCTTGGTAAGCGGTATTATTGGCAGGAAAGGGAAGTTTATAACCATATTGCGCCCATAGTCGAGTCAAGGCTGTCGCGGTTTAGCAACACCAAAGTGGATGTTACTGTGCGCCCGTCAACTAGCGACAAGCAAGATATAGAAACGGCGAAATTTTCCACCAAGCTCCTTAAAAGTATTGAAGAAGAGAACAACCTAAAAAAGCTTATCAATGAAGCGACTTTTTGGTCGGAACTTACTGGTACTTGCTTTTATAAGGTGGCGTGGTCGCCTAATAAAGGACGGCTTGTAGATGCCGAAGAAATTTTATACGAAGGGGACATAGAAATAAGCGTTTGTCCGCCCTACGAAATTTATCCTGATAGTTTAGCCAGCAGTGATGTGGACTACTGCCAAAGCATAATACACGCCAAAGCCTATCCAGTGGAGAGCATTGAAGACATTTGGGGGGTAAAACTAGACGGCGAAGATGTGAGCGTACTAAATATGGACGCCACACAAAGCGGTGGGGGATTCGGGTATACCGCCCGCAAAACCAG
>CAYJBW010000036.1:0-10999 GCA_964368255.1 uncultured Christensenella sp. | reverse complement strand
ATACCCATTCAAAGGGCATATAATGCACTAAAAAACCGCAAACATGAGTACTTTAACCGCATGGCAATGGGCGTACTTATGGTGGAAGACGGAAGCGTTGATATTGACAGCATAGAAGAAGAAGGCATTGCACCGGGGAAAGTTATTGTTTACCGCCAAGGTAGTACCGTGCCTATTATGATGAATATGGGGGGAGTGCCGAGCGACTTTCGTGATGAAGAAGATAGGCTACTTAGCGAGTTTGTGACGGTGAGCGGAGTAAGCGACTTTTTGACAAGCTCTGTCGTGCAAGCGGACAATCTTAGCGGAGTTGCATTAAACCTTATTATTGAGCAGGACAACAACCGCCTAAGTCTGACAACGGACAGCGTAAGGTTTGCCATAAAGGAAGTGGGGCAACATATTTTGCGACTTTATAGGCAGTTCGCCGATACAAAGAGATTGAAGAGAATTACCGGAGAAAATGGAGAAATAGAAATGCTGAGCTTTGCTAGCAGTGACATAAGCAGTGACGACCTGGTGTTTGACTTAGAAAATGAATTTGTTAACTCTATGGCTAACCGCAAGTCGCTTGCTACCGAGCTTTATAAAATGGGAATTTTTAATGACGAGAGCGGAAATATGAGCAAAAATTCCAAACTAAAACTGCTAGAAATCTTTGGCTTTGGCAACTGGGAAAGCGCAAGTAGTAGTGAAGATTTACACAGAAAGAGAGCAGACAAAGAGAACTTGAAAATTAAAGAAACGGCTCCCGAAATACAGCAAGAAGATATCCATAGTATACATATTATTGAGCATAGTGACTTTTTGATTGGACAGGAAGATATGGACGAAAAGACCAAAACAAAACTTAATGACCACATCAAAGAGCACCGCACATATTTACGCCTGACTAATCAGGCAAACAATTTATAAAATAAAGGAGAAATTTTTATGGAAGAACAAACCAACATTATCCCCACAGAAGGTGACAAGGAGAACAAGGACTCTTTTGGAAAGTTTCGCACTGCCGACGAGCTACTGAAGGCTTATAACAGCCTGGAAGGGGAGTTCACAAAACGCAGTCAGAAGCTAAAGGAAATGGAGAGCATGAGCAAGCAAACCGATTGGGAAGGAAAGGTAAGCGAGCTTATAAATGCCTATCCTATAGCAGAGAAATTTAGCACAGAAATTGCCCAAGAAATAAGAGAAAATAGCGAGCTTATAAAAAGCGAAAGTTGTTTGGAAAAGGCACTACTTAGCGTGCTAACTAAGAATTACAAAACCCCAGAGCAGTATGCTAGTGACAGCGCAGTTGTGGACAAAGTGCTGTCAAATGAAGAAAATCAAGAAAAAATCATCACAAATTACCTAAGCAAAATTAAAAGCAAACAGTCACCTGTTACCCTTCCCAAGGGGGGAGCCATACCTCTTACACCGCCACAAAAGGTGACGAGTATCAAAGAAGCGGGAGAATTGGCGAAAAAAATAATAGAAGAATCCTAACAGAGTTTTAGGAAAATGGAGAGAAAATGTTAACACTAAATGTAGCAGATAAAGTGCTAAAATCAGTTTATATTGATGTTGTTGCCGAGCAAATTAACCGTAGAACTAGCCCCTTTTACAATATGATAAACAAGGGTAGCGAAGATGTCAGCGGTAAAGAAATACTTAGCCCTTGCCGCTTCGGCATAAACGGCGGAATAGGTTGTACCAGCGAAGATGGTTTACTTCCCATATCCAGCCCCACCACCTTTTTGCAACTAAATGCGCCACTAGTAAATATCTTTGGCAATTTAGAAATATCCGATAAAGTTTTGCGCGCCTCTAAAGGCACTACCGGAAGCTTTATAAATTTACTTAATAACGAACTTGACAGCCTTATGGAAGCGGCAAAGTTCAATTTTGGCAGAATGCTATTCCAAGACGGAAGCGGAATTCTTGCTAAAGTAAGCGACCATACAACTAGTACTTCAACAGTAATTGCGGTAACAAATGTTAAGCATATTATTGAAGGAATGGTAGTTGACTTTGTTACAGAAGATGGAGAAAACATAAGCTGTGGACATAAGGTTATTTTGGTGGATAGAACGGCAAAAACTATCAGATTAGGTAATGGTGTAGGGGTGGCGACTGTGGGCAGTAACATAGTTTTGCAAGGCTCTTTTAACAACGAAATATTCGGATTACCTTATCTATTTAATAACAACATACCAATATTTTATGGCAATGTGAGAAGTACACTTTCTTACATACTGCCCGTTGCTTATCAAAAGCCACTACTTACTTGCGACAGCTTGCAAGAAACACTAGACAATGTGGAAGAAAAATGTGGCAGCGTGCCAAACTTACTACTTGTATCCTATGATATGCGTAGAAAGTATCTAAGCCACATGCAAGGGACAAGGACTAATATGGACTATATGTACCTTGACGGCGGTTTCAAAACTATGAGTTACAACGGTATCCCTATGTATGCTGATCAGTTCGTGGAAAACAACACAATGTACCTACTTAACAGCGAAGACTTTAAGCTACAACAGTTAGGTGATTGGAGCTGGATAGAAGGGGACAACGGCAGAATACTTCGTCAACTTGACAACAAGCCTGCGTATAGCGCTACACTTGTTAAGTACGCCAATTTGATGTGTACAAGACCTATTGCGCAAAGCAAACTAACGATAACTAACTAATTAGTTTTGGGGGGCGGTGTGAAAATTTTGATAACAAATGATGTATTCGATATTGCACAAAGATTGCAAGAAATTGACAGCGATTATAGAGTGTATTTTGATACGGATAGGCAGAAGTTTTTACTAATGAGAAAGGGCATTTTGGAGCTAATTTTTCCCTATGATGAGCTTGATGAGCGTGCAATAAAACACGCAAGGTACACCTTAGTGACCAATGCAAATCAGATACTTGATGACATAGAAAAGGAAAATAAACAAATGGCAGAAAGTAGCCTAAAATTTGCCCAAAATCAGCTGGAAAACGAATTTTCGCACCGCCTTAGATTGCTAAGCGGTAAGAACTAAGGGGGGAGCAATGACAGTAAGAGAAGTTTTGACAAAAGTATTAGGAATCATTTGTGACGATGACATCGATTTGTGCGTGGATAGTAAAAAAAGAAAACGGCTAATTGATTGTACCAATACTATTTATCAGGAGCTAACCGAGCAGTATATTGAGTTAAAAACCAAAGAAAAAATCGAGGTTTGTGATGGCAAAATATACTATGCCACATTTAGCAAACGAATTAAAGATATTCTCAGTATTAACAAAAACGACATTAAACAAGAATATAAGTTGTATCCAACATATTTAGAGATTGATATAAAGGGCGAAGTGGAGATAAAATATACCTATTTGCCGACAGAATTAACACTGGATGATGAACTAATTTTGCCACCGCCGTATACAGAAAATATGCTCGCAATGGGAATAAGCAGTGAGTATTTTTATCGGAGCGGGCTAGTTGACGAAGCAATTTTTTATAAAAACAGATATGATAATGCGCTAGTTAATTTGTCCAGAAAAAGGAATAGCTTTGTGCTAAAGGAAAGGAGATTTTTATGAGCTTTTATTTGAGAAAAGACACCCAGCCTAAGGTACAAAGATATAGCTATCCAATAAGCGCATTTGCCGGCATTGATGCGCTAAGTAATGAGTCGTCCATGCCCCTTACATACGCAAGTTACGGTTACAATATTTGTATGGAAAAGGGCGTGCTAAAAAACGGTGTAGGAGTAGGACTTGCAAAGATAAACAATGAGTACATGCCTAGCGCAGGGAGTTATGGTCTAAAAATACTAAAAATCTTCCACTACTATAGATATGATTACGCAACAAGCACTAGAGATGACAGGATGATTGCCTTACTTGACGACAAAAAAATATATGTAAGCAGGCTAACAGACCAGTCATTTACGCCCACCAGTATGGATATGGAATCGGGCAATGTTACTTTTATTAACTATCACTATCAAGACAAGGACTGCTTGCTAATTTTTAGTGACGCGGGCAAGATGTATATTTATGACGGCGAAAACGCAACAAATATTGGTAACGCGCCCAAGCTAAACTCTGCTTGTATACACTTTGAAAGGGTGTACGGCACAATGAATATTGGTAATAATAGACTGTACTTTTCGGACGAACTTGACCCGACAAACTGGAATGTTTCTCTTAGCGAAGGCGGATATATTTCCTTTCCTGATGAAGGTGGCAAAGTAAATAAAGTAATTAGCTTCAAAAACAGCTTGTATATTTTTCGAGAATACGGCATACACCGCCTTACTACTTTTGCAGACCAGACGGACTACGCTTTGTCCAAAGTGTACACCACTAATAACCTGATTTTTGACAAAACGGTGGCGGTATGTAATAACTTTATTGTGTTTTTAGCAGAAGATGGATTGTACCGTTTTGACGGCAGTAACTGCCAAAAAGTTCTTAGAGAAGTTACTCCGCTTATTGTAGAAAAAACCTATTCAACAGCTTGCTTTTTTAATAACAAATACTATTTGGCAACGGCAATAAAGCGTGACGATGTGGTGGTAGGGGACGAACACAAAGTCCTAAAGAATAATGCAATTATTATGGTGGACTTTGATATCAATGATGTTAGCATTTTTCGGGGTAGTGATATAAGAGAGTTCGTTCCGCTTAACCTAGATTATTGTAGCGAGTTGCTAGTTACTTTTAACCACTTACTTAGGGCGCTGGTTGTGGGCATGCTCAACGATACAGGTACATTGTTCGGGCTAGTTTTGGCAAAAAAATGGTGTAGCCCTTATACGGATTTGAATTATCTTAACAAAGATAAAGTGCTTAGAAGAATTTTTATCAGCAGTGACAGCGCAATAACGCTAAGGGCAAAACTTGACAAAGTATACTCATACAATGTCTATTCCAACTATAAAGCGCAAATGATAGTGGTTAACAAAAAGACCGACAAAATCGGACTGGAAGTGTTCACAACGGAGCACAAGTTTGCACTAAGGGGCATGATATTAGAATTTGATGTGATAAAAAGGAGCATATATGATGGAGATTATTGAGAAATTGGACGAAATTAACATAAGAATAATAAGAATTAACGCAAAATTAGATAAGATAATAGTTGATGGAGGCAAATAATGTCAAATACTTATAGCGTCATAGCGCAGGCACTGGTAAGTGCTGGGAAAGAGGGCAAAATATCCTCAAAAAAAGCGCTTTCTAACGCGCTAAAAAAAGCTAGTATGGATGTACCTGACTATGACAAAATGCTACCAAATGATTTAGGAATTGAGCCAAAATTGTTTACAGAAAAATCTCAAGAAGAGTTGCTTATTGAAGCAAAAAATATAGTCGATGATAGTTATAATGAGCAGAAAGAAAAGGTCAATAACAGCTACCAAAAAAAGCTGGAAAACCTTACAAATAAAAGCGAAACTAAAAACGAAAGTTATTTGCAAAAAGTAGATAAGGTAACCGAAAAGCACAATTTAGATACCGAAAAAGCAAAGTTTGGAGTTATTAAGAATGGGCTTGCAAACTCTTCTATTATGGGAAGTTATTTGCAGGAACTAAGCGCAAAGTACAATGATGAGATAGCAAAAATCACTAACGATTATTTAACTTTTCAACAAAATATCGACAAAGAGATTCTTTTGGCGAATGATGCAAAAAACAATGCGCTTAAGGTTTATGATATCAAGATGGCAGCGGACATAGAAAAAAAGGTAATTGCGCTAAAAAAAGAGCAAGCAATTATTCAACAAGAGATTAACAAATACAACAGACAGCTTCTTATCGACAAGCAAAGCTACCAAAGGGATAGAGAGAACACTTTGGAAGAACTTAAAAAGGCGTGGGAAGATAAATAGGGGTAAATTATGTGGGAACAAATATGGAATGTAGCAACACAATCAGGCATTTGGGCAATGCTATTTGTGTCCTTGTTTTTTATACAAATTAAGGACAGCAAAACCAGAGAAGAAAAGTATCAAGCGACAATAGACGCTTTAGCGGACAAGCTCAAGATGATTTCTGACATCAAAGATGATATTGAGGTGATCAAAGATAAGTTGCTAAAATAAAATACATTTAAGAATAGTTTAATAATATTCATTCAAAATAAGGGCGAAAGCTCTTTTTTTGTTGTGGAAAAAGCATTACGGTATAAAAGAGTAAAAAAATGGTAAATGTTCTAGCATATATACGCGCGTACTCATTGACAAATTGGCATTTTAATTATAATATATATAATATAATATAAAGTTTATTTGTTAAGACAAACGCAAAGTTTTTGTTAGTACATATAATTAGAGAAAAGGAAATACATGCTTAGTTTGAATTTGACTAACAGAAAAAGTAGATTGATAACAGTAAGTTTATGCTTACTGACTTTTTGCATTTTACTTGCTTTTGTAATGGCTTTTTCCCTTACAATTTTTTCTGACAATATTGAGAGTGCAAACGCGGCAACTGGCGTTACTGTAGGGCAGAACACCGCTCTAGGCAATGTATTTGACGCCTGGCCATCTTGTTATGGTGATGTAGCTAGTTCTGTTACACTGAACCTTACCGACAACCTAGGCAGCAGTTCTGTCAACAGCACTGTTAAGAACGCTTTTGGCAACGCTGTCGCTAATGGCGGTAATAATAGTCCAGGTATGAGCGTATCAGCTTATAACAACGGCGTGACTGTTGTTTACGACACAGCACTCCATACAACAACAGGTTATGTGTATGGATTTATCAATGTAAAAATACCGCAAGGTGTTAAGAATATGGCTATAGCAGGCCTTGTGTCCGGAGTCAATGTTAGCTACATAGCAAAAAACAATAACTCCGATGACCACCACTACGCTATAGGGATTTCCTATGGAAACAGTCCTGTTTCTGCGGACAGAACGGATCGTACCGGCTCATCTTCAAAACTTACCGACACTAACGCCACGACGACTATTAGTACAACGGGCGGTTCGCCTGCTTATGGTTCAACTTCTTACGATTACATAACAATTTATACCTATACTAAAGTAGACGGTGTTATATGGCCGGGCAATAGAAAGCTAAATTTTACTTTATACGACTTCAAAATTACCTTTAATTATAGTTTTGCACCCTATGTCAGGCTAGGCACTGGCTATCCCAAAACAGCGGGTGAAGCAGGCAAGTGGGCAACTATAGGAAGATATGTTGCCTACGCTTATAGTGGCAGTAGCGTTGCTTATACATCTATGAGTAGCTTTACTGGTAGCACTGGTTGGAAAACACTGGCTTTTAAGTACAACAACAGAACAAGCACTTCTGCTTCCGGTAGCGATGACAGTAACATAGTTAATTATTACATAGGCAAAGCTACTATTTCTTCGGGCTTTGGCTATTCTGCGAGTAACTGGTATTATAGCACGAGTACCCCTTCCTTAGATGGGTATTCAACGACATATAATTCTAGCTCTAGCTCTGTCATAGAGATAACTCTGTCCAATGTGCGAACATCTTATGGCAATGGTTGTTATTTTTATGTCAATTACGCACCCAAACCATTTCGACTTACACTTATAGAAAATCACTCTTCAAAAAGCTTTGTATCAACTAGCGGCTGGACTATAAGCAGTAATACGATGTATCGCAACATGTATTATGACAACGACTTTAACTTGCCTTTAGCTAATAATATTTTGTCCCCGACAGGTGGGTTCTCGCTGTGGACAGAAACGGCAGGTCCCTATATCAACCAAACTTATGGTGACGGCGGTACAATACAAGGTACAGACATAACGGCGGCAACAACGCTTACCGCTTCTTTTGCTTCTTTTAGCTGTAAAAACAGCGTTACTGGCTCTAAGTATAGAGATATATACGCATATAATGGCTCAACTTATCCTTCAGTAAGCATTTATACATCAACCTATGGCACCGCAGCGTCATATTATGCGCTATTTTCCGTTGCTATCGGCACAGAAGCAGACACTCATTATGGCACAGCGACAATAACTTATGATAGCTTTAGCGGCAATGTAGGTGTACACCAAACTGGTCAGACTTACACACTTGATAGCGTGCATGTGGTCTATTATAGCGGTCCGCTTGCCGGCGTTACGGTAGAAGCCACCAGAGCATCCGCGCTTGTTTATAATCTCAACTATCTTTGCGGAGATTTTTATGTGTATAGCAGTTGGTCTATTAGTAGGACAGAAAGTACGCTAACTTTCTATAACGGCAGCGGTTCTGTTGGTAGTAGCGGTAATGCAAGTTCTTATGCTTCGCAAACTACAATGCAATATTCTCCCGGCTCCTTTATTGACCAAGCGTGGTTCCCCTCTCCGACCAACATGACGATAGGTGACTTTATCTTTGCAGGTTGGTACACATCAAGTACGGGCGGCACTTTAATAATGAAGAGGGAAACAACAGACACTTGGACGCATACCGCCCTTTATGCCAGATACGCTAGCAACACCGTGACGCCATCGTCACTCAATAGTTCACAATCTAAATCAGGTAGTAATGATACAGGAACTAAATATGATGAAAAGCAAACCGATGTATATATTCCCGATTTTTTAAGTACTTTTAACAGTAATAATACAACCTATACACTAAAAGCGACAATAACTGGGACAGCTTATAATACGGCTTATACTTATGCATCAGGTACTCATACTAGTAGTTATACTGTAAAAAGTTGGGGAGAATTGAGATGTTCTTTGAATGGTAGTACTAATTATACTAATTTGGCAACATTAGCAGAAGCAAAAGCGTATCTAGGTAGTTGGGGAGGAAAAGGCGAGAACAGTGCCACAGGTGCTACGCAAACTGTTAATAAAGAAATAACTTTGAATCAGTCTACTACCTATATTAGATTTAGTGGTAATTGGATATACTCAATAGACATCGGTAGCAAGGGTACAGGCAAAGTAACTTGGGTAGTAAATAATTTGAAAGCAGTATTTTCTTTTACAAGAAATACTCCATCATATAATGTTGTTAAATATGATTCGAACACCGGTTCAACAATGACCTACTACAAGAACACTTCCGAAACATTTACTTTGCCAAGATCATCTTATTGGTCAAGGACAGGATACTATTTCGTGGGTTGGTCTACTTCTTCTTCGGGCGCAATTGTAACATCGGGTGTTTCCGGCACACAAACTTATTATGCTATTTGGGCGCTATGCAGTTACCAACTTAATAGCTGGGATGTATACTTTGGAGATACTTCTACCACGAGCTATGTAGCCCTGGTGCGGGCGCCTAATTATTGGGACTATGCTTCTAGCGGGAGTACCACGCTGAGCACGCTCAACAACTCATCGGGGGGCGGAAACTCTTATTATCAAGACCCATCTACTAAGAACAATCCAAAGACGGGCTTTACTATGAACGGTTGGTACACTGCTATGGCTTGCACCGGTTCTACCGTAACAACGATAGCAAAATACACAACTTCTCCGCAAATACGTTATTTGAAGCATACTTTGCAGGATTCTACTGCTAGCCTTGCTTATTCTGGCGCAGATACCGTTACAACAACATACGGGGATGCAATATACTTAGATGATACTATAAATGTGAGCAAACCTAGTGTCAACGCCAACTGTGACATTAGCTGGCGACTTAACGGCGTTACTTATTCCTTTATGTATAACGAAGACCCTTATATACACGCAATTTTTGATGCGGACAAATCCAACTACTATGTCGCTGACAGCAATTTATTTACACCTACCCTTACAACCACCTTTGTTATTTCCGGCGGAGTTGCTTCGGGAAGCAGAACGCTTACTTCTGTAGAGAACTCCAGTGTGGTAATAAAACCGACAATTATTCCTATTAAGCTTAATGCTACAATTATTAACAACTCCAGAACCTATGACGGCAACTCCTACACACTAAAAGACCTTTATACTGTAACAGTTGAAGGTACTGGCGGAGCATTCTATAATGAGTATAACCAAATTAAAGGGTGGCACGGCCATACAAGTAGCTATGGACTTGCATTAGGTACTGCATCTGCTACATTTGCCCCCAAATATAGCGGTTTGTCTGGCGGAACAACGAGTACTCTCAAAAATGCCGGTGTATATACAACTGATAGTTTGACGCTAGTTAATTATGGCACTTCTAATACCAATAAGAATTATATTTGGAACGAAATGCAGACAAATTATCCAGGTGATAGTTCTAAGTGGCAAAACTTACAAACAGATACAGTAAAATATACAATCAACCCCAAGTCCGCTAGTATTTATGTGTGGAGCGTAAATAAACAGTTCGGTAACAGTGACCCAACTAAGGACATAGTAACCACTCATCCGACATCACCTACCAATGTGTCCAATTGGCGACTAAGTGTGGAAGGACTGGTTAGTGGGGACTCGGCAACTAGTGGTTTGTTTATGTCGGCGCTTTCTCGCCAAGCGGGAGAAACAAGGGGTGGCTATGCTATCTATTATAATATGTCCAACCTTGACGCTACATATCTTAACAACTATTCCTTTGATGTGGACGGCTGGCAACAGGGTAGTAGTGTTTATACTTTGCGGATACCGTCACTAAGTGGCAATAAAGTTACTGGTACATATACTTTTACCTACACACTTGACGAGTCTGGCACATCAATGCTTTATGACTATATGTTCAAAATCACTGCCAAAGAAATAACACTTCTTTGGGACACTATTTCTACCTTTACTTACAACGGCACAGCGCAAGGTTATACCATAACGGTTAGCGGAATAACGGGCGATGGTACGGACTTTTATGGACTAGACTTCTATGCAAATAATACCTTTACCAGGCACTACAAAAAGGTAAAGAGCAACGGCGAAACCTTCACGATTAAGGTAATAAATGCCGGTTCTTATACTGCCAATGTTTATATAAAATCTGACGCTAACTATGTTTTTGCATCTGGCACAACAACACAAAAGAGTTGGACTATTAACAAAAAATCATTGACAGTCACTGCGGACAATTATTTTGCTTCGGGCAGTACTTTTGAGTATAATGGCTATAA
>CAYJBW010000035.1:0-14531 GCA_964368255.1 uncultured Christensenella sp. | reverse complement strand
AATATGAAAAAGATTATATTTACAATTTTTGTTGCAGTGATAATGCTTTGTGTTCTTGTTAGCTGTACCGAAAATTTGAAAGCCAAACCTATTGATACCAACTTCAGCGAGCATATTTCCAGCAACGGCGGTATGGCAGTTGTGTATGGTGACTATTTGTATTTTATTAACGGCTTTGCCGGCAAGGATGTAGATAATACATTCGGCAAGGTAGTTCGTGGCGCAATTGCCAGGGTGAACCTAAAAGAAGGCAAGCCATACGGGAAGGCGCAAATAATAGTTCCTAAGAATGTTTATGGTACAGACACTACCTATGGCGGTCTTTATATTGCTAACAATTATATCTATTATGCGTCTACAAGCACAGATTTGAACAGTAAAGGGGAACCGAAGGTAGACGAAATGGTAATTTTGCGTACTAAGGTTGACGGCTCTTATACCGAAATTGTGGCAAAATTTGATGACCATACCACAGTGTTTAAGGTGGTGGGTAGCAATCTTGTTTATATTCGTAGTAACGGTATCTATGCCATTAACCTTGCCGACAAAAAGTTCCCAGTGACAACGATAGAAGAGAGCATTATTGCTAGCGGATACTTAATGAACGAAGAAAATATCTTTTATACCAAGTATAACGGCGAGAATACTTCAGACTATGTTTTGAAGGTTTACCCACTTGCTGGCGGACAGACAAAGGAGCTAATAAACAGCAAGTTGCTCGACGCTTCCGAAAAGACAATTTATACACTAACATTGCTATCTACTATTAACGAGCCAAATGACAAAGTAACAGTATTCTACACCAAAACCGATAACGGCATTAACACACCAGAAGCAGGCATATATTCTTATACCTTTGACAAGGCAGACTTTGTTTTTGACAAAAGTAAGGAAGTTAGGTTCACTTACAACAAGAACGATACAACCAATTTAGCTTATACCAAGTTCTACAGGGCGGGCAGCTATTTCTTAGGGCTTGACGGCAACCGCTTTGACTTTTTTAATAACGATGGAACAAGGCTAAAGAGCACATCCAGGGACGGAGAGACTGTCAATGCAAAAATTGATGTAGGTAGCGCACTTACCATGATAGAAGTGGAAGAAAATGACGATAGCGTATTTTTGTGGTATATGACCAACAATATTATTTACAAAACAAAAATATTTAGCAAAAACAATGGATACACCTTTGTGGAAGAAAACGCTACAAGAATTTTTAGCGGAGCGCATGATGCAACTTATGTCAAGTTAGAAAAAATTGGAAATGTAATATATTACTTTAATACCGATGTATCAAAAAACGCATATTACTTCGATATTCCTGCAGAAATAAATAAAGACACCGAAACAACCAGGGGCAAAGTTTTGGGAATAATAACACAAGCCGACATAATAAGCGCCTTCTAAAAAACTTTTTTAAGAAATATGCAATAAAGTAGTTTACAAATTGCATATTAGTAAATATAATATATCCGAATTGCATACAAGGGCAGTTCGGATATTGTTTTTTTGGAGGTACAGTATGCCAAAGTTTGTTAAGTGTCCTAGATGTGAAATAAACTATATTTTAGAGGGGCAGGAGTATTGTGAAATCTGCGCCAATGAGCTTAGGGGCATAGTTGTGGCGGAAGAAGTGGAAGACGAGATAGAAACGGAAATCTGTCCCCGTTGCAGAATAAACTTTCTTAGCGAAGGTGAGACAATTTGTGAGAGTTGCGCTGCCGCAATAGAATCCAAAGAGAAAGCCATTATTGACGATGTAGAGCCTGATTGGGAAGCTGAAGAAGAGCCAATTGATGACGAAACGGTTGATGACGATGTGGATTTATCTTTAGATGAGCTTGCCGAAGAAGAGATTATAGAAGACGACGACGAAGAAATCATTGATGATGACGATGTTTTTGTGGACATTATAGACGAAATAATTGATGACGAAGAAGACTTTGATGAAGAACCCGACGAAGAATTAGATGACGAAGAGGTAGAATAAATTTTATAGAAAAGGCGTTAAGCCTTTTTTTTTATAGTTTTTTGTAAAATTTTGTGGTGTAAATAACAGAAAATATTTGGAAAAAAATCAAAAACTTATTGTATTATATTAGTATATATGTTATTATTTAGATATCTATACACTAGTATGAAGTACTACTAGGAGTTTTAAGAAGGAAGAGTTATGCAAAAGAAGTCAGTATTACTTGTAATCGCAACATATTTGGTATTATTCTTAGCTGTGGCAGTGTGTCTCGGCGTAGGTACTAATGTGTCTAATGAGCAAGCAAGCGCAACTTCTCCTTGGAATGTTCGGGTGACAAAGTATGTAGAGCCGAATTATTTAGATTTAAGTACGGGCGATACAGTCACTGATTCCAATAGCCTTTATTTTTTGATTAGCAATTACGACTATAATGACGCATACCAATATTATTTTAGTAACAACAGCTTGGACATCAACACCCTAAAAAATGTATCGGATACAAGTTGGTCTAACATTGTCACAACGAGTACAATAACCTTAAACGAAATAGAATATATCTACCACAGCGAAGAAGTATCTAGTAGCTTTGACAAATACATATATTTTAGGCGACAAGTAAGAACTTACGAGGGTGGTGAGCAGTTAGTAAGTTACGAGTATTACAGCATAAACTGGCACATAATTGTCAATACAAACCTAACACTCGATGACTTAGATTTCCAAAGTATTACAGCTACTTACCTAAAGGGGGCAGTAAATACTCCCTATAATAGCGAGTGGATAAGTACTCCCATAAAATTCACTGTAAAAACCAAGTGGATGCACGAAAACAATTTGGAGTACAACCCGTCATCAGAACTTTTGTTCTATTCTGTAGACGGCAAAAATGTTACTGACCCAAAAAAGAAATGGCGTCCAATGAGTACAAATACTGTGTCCGTCAATGAGAATATGAATAATATTACGGTGTACTTCAAGGTTACGGATATTGCAGGAAAGTATGACAAAGAAGTCTATTATGACAAAATTACGAGATCTTATGACAATACGGTAAAAATGGACATAGAAATGCCTACTTTTACTGTAAGCGCCACTACAATAAATGCAAATAACGAAATAGATAGTTATTCCAGCCGTGCTTGGGCGTGTAGCGATGTTGGGTTTGAAGTTACTAACAACAACGATAAGTGTATCAGTCCCATAGAATATTCTATCAGCGTGGATGGCGGAGTGCATTATGAAAGGCTAGACACAAACAAATTTATTGTAACTGTTACCACCAAGAAGGTGAGTTTCCGCTCAAGGTCGGAAGCAGGTAACACATCTGTTAGCGATATTTATGAAGTAAACATTGATAAAATTACGCCGGTTGTAAGACTAAATGCCTTTACCAACAACCCCGATGGAGTTAATCTAAAACAACTTACCATAACTAAAGACGAAGAGAGCGGTATTTTTAATGCCGGTTATGCTAATGGAAATATTATTGTCAATGTTTTTAACAAAAGTTCTTCAGGTGATTATCTAAATAATACAAGTCCACTACATTTTTATTATGCTTATGCAACTTCCGGTGGGCAGTTTTCTAATTTTATTGAGATAAATAGTAGAACTAAAGACGGAGATTTTTATTATTACAATTTAAGCGATGTAATAAGTGGCGGTGTCATAACAAGTAAGCAGTACAAATTTATTATTAGGACAGAAGCTAATCTTGTTAGCGAAGAAGTAACTCTTCAAGCTGTACTTGTTAACCCTTCCTTTGAAATAGAAGTTAAGCCCATTAGTTATTCGGCGAATGAGTCGGGTTGGGCGGCAAGTGATATAAGAGTTTATGTCAATGTGCCTACTGACACCAAAATTGTGGACGGGCAGTATACCGCTCCTACGACAAAATACACTTTTTGGTATTCTCCAACAAATATTAGCGGTGTGCTATTTTCCGCACAAGGGCACTATGCTAACCCTATAAGCGAAGGTTATTCACTTTATTACTTCGATTTGAAAGCCAGCGCGGAGTCAACTTTTGCAATATATGCAACCAACGCTGCTAATAAGCGGAGCAACAACACACACATTACTCCCAACATAATAAAAATCGATGTGCTTGAGCCAGAAACGCAACTCACAGCTTATGTAAAGCCTACGGACGAGAGCTTTAGTGGGCCATACCAATACAGAGCTTCGGGCGAGTGGGTAAATGGAAGAGTAATTATTACTCTAATGGTAAAAGACGGTGTCAGCGGTGTGTATCTTAAGGAACTGGAAAAAGCGCTTGATGGCAATGGCAATCCCCTTTATGACGACTTTGGCAACATTCGTTGGACGGAGCCTATTGGTATAAAAGGTGATAGTGGGTCTGAAGTTAGGCCAGACGGTACAAAGTGGTATATTTATATCTTTGAAAAAAGCAATCCTTCTTCTTCTGAGAATGAGAAAAGGTATAGCGAAGAATTCCGTTTCCGTGTTTATACTAACTCAGGCGTGTCGGTAGAAGAAAGTTTTGTACTGAATATAGATAACTCTAATATTTATTTAGAAAATATAGAAGTTGACGGCGGAATTATTCCCATTGAGTCGGAAACAAAAGAACTTAAGGCTAAGTGTGAAGATTTTACAATAAACCTTATAAGTAATGCCGAACAACTTGGTCACTTTGTTTATTATGTAGATGACGGTAGCGGAAACTTTGTTAGGGTGGATAACGCCACAATAAATATTACCATACCTTCTGGATCAAGTGGAGAAATAATAAAAAGGTTTTATTTGGAGAGCAAGGCAAAGAACTATTTGGGAGAGTCCGTATCTACAAGCAAAGTTAATGTGTTCCAAATAGTAATACCATATGACACGGTAGTTCTTGCAATAAATTATGAACTTGTCACCGTTATGAACCCAACGGTGTGGAACATTGCGGAAGCGGTGGAAGTAAAAATAAGTCTAGTAAGCAACATTGACGGTGATGTGATGGAACTTACTCCTAAACAACATGAAAAGTATAAACACTACTATATGCTTATAAATTACAAACCCAACATAAACCTGAACGAAGAAATAAGCAAAGGCTATTGGTACCCCTGTGAAAGGAGTAGCGGGGAACTTGACCCCTATCAGTTCGCCATAAATTTATCTGGCAAAAGTTTTTATGGGTATCTTGCACTTTCTGTTACCAATGAGGCTGATTTCCGTTCTAACAGCGGAGATATTAGCGGCAACATTATTAAAGTAGACAATACAACTCCAGTTATAACGGGCGAAGACGGTATAATTAAGTACCAGAAAGGCGAGCCAAGCGGCAACACATATTTTAGCACAGAGCCCATTTCTTTGGTGCAAACTGCTGACTCAGAAAGAAACCGCTCTGTAAGAAGCTATTATTATGCTTTGCTTAACGAAGACGGCACAACGGCTCTTACAAAAAATCCAGTAAGTGACTCCGAACTTAATGGTTGGACAAAACTTAGTGGTATCAGGCAATTTTTTGCGGATACCAATCAAAATGCTCCTATTTATACGCAGTACAAACTTATGATTTTTGCCCAAAATGAAGTGGGTAATAAAACGGGCGGTATTGTTGACGGCATATATACCGTGTATACATTCATTATCGACCCAGCGCCAATATCTGGCAAACTTACCTACAAGACATCAGAAGGTGGTTACTTTGACAGTACACTTGGTATGTACGCATTTTGGTGGGCAGACATTGCGACAATAAATCTAAATATTGATGTGAGCAATACCGAGTTGCAGTATTACTTTATGCGTGACAGTTTGGGTCTTTGGGAAATTTATATTGACCAAACTTTGGGTTTTGCTCAGTACTATGAAGACGGAGTTAATGGCACGCAACTTATTTTTAGCGCCAACTACTTCCCGGACGGAGTCAAAGACACATTTACATTCAAGGCAATTAACCGCGCAGGAGCAGAGTATATTTATACCCAAAAGATATACATTGCGATAGACACAGCTGAGCCAGATTTTAGTATAAGTACCACCGTTAATAACATTACATACAACGGCGGCTCTACAGACTTAATGGATAAGACTGGGGCTTGGTCAAGTTTGCCTATAACAGTAATAATCAATAGAATTAAAGATAGCGTAGGCGGAGTTCTTTTTGAATATGTACTAACCTACCAAACGGCAGGAAGTACCGCAGAAACTTCCAGAAAGCTCACCCCCACAACGGATAGCTTTACTACCGATCGTATTGACGGCTTTAACACAAATAACGATGTAGTGCTTACTATTTTTGCTACTAACAAGGCAACTATTGGCAAGCTTAATGTAGAACCTGCAACCGCGATAAGAAAGGTAAGGTTGCGTGTCGACCAGAACGAACCAAAGTTTGCGCTTACAGGACACGCAAGCGAAGACGACAGCACACAGAGCAAAATAATAGTTTCTGGTGAGTGGACGAACAGAAAGAATGTCGCGATAACTAGAGCAAGCTTATCTACCAATGTTTCTGGCGTTGCTTATTCTTATACTTATATGGATTTGGATTCTACTTCAGTAACCCCCTATGATTGGCCAGGTGACGGTTCACTTAGTTATGCTAAAACCTGTACCATAACAGTTACCGCGCGTTCGGGAGCAGGCAAAAGCTTTACAGAGATTTTCCAAGTGAATATTGATACTATTCCGCCCAAAATAAAGTATATGTCAAATATAAGTGTACATCAGTTTGAAAAGCATTTTATTGACCTAAAGTTCTATGTAGAAGAAGAAAATATAGAAATATGCGAGTATATAACCATAAAAGAAGATTCGCGCGGTTTTGCGATGGACCCCAACGGCTACATAATATCAACTAGCAGCGTGGACAACAGCACGCGTATTGATAGGGTAACGGGGCAAGAGTACAGGGGATATGTAAGAATATATGTCAAGGACTACGCAGGGAATGAAGCGCAGTTTGTGCTGTATATGCTACCTTTTGATTTGGATATAAATAACATAACGCTAAGTACCGCTGACCTAAACAAGGTAGATGGTTACGAAAGGGACCTAAACGAAGCCGAAGTATATATGGAAGGCAACCGCGTAATTTATTTCCGCAACTTAATTGCTAGGTTGCGTGATAGAATAGCTACCTTAGAGAATGAAATATTAACATATAGAGCTTACCTTGCAGGTCTAGCGCAACGCTCTAGCTTTGAATTAAAATCAGACTATGCCGAGATGTTCTCTTACTTAGAAACATTTAACAATTATAAGTTATTCGGTCAAGCCTGGCTACAAGACGCAATAAAGGGTGATGCAAGCAGTATTTATTATGGCTATTTTAACAACTTAGATGTCGTTTTCAAACAGCTAAGGAAGGAAATGGAAAAGGTTGAGTCAGTACAAAAGAGCACAAAAATACTACCTGCTATCAACATGGTAGAAAGTACCGATTATAATGCAATACTGCGTGTTTATGACGATTATAATGACCTGACTTCTGACCAAAAAGCTGTATTTAACACAGATTTGTATAACAAGTTATTTACTCTTAAAAAAGATTGTGAGATACTGCTACTTACCGACGCGGATACAGGCATAAGATTAGATGGCGATTTTGCCCCAGGCGCTAAGGTAAGTGTCGACAGCTACAAAGACACTACAGAAGTATATAGCAACGCGCAAAAGGCGCTACTTAGCACAGTGGACAGCAATAGCGAAAGAGCAGTTGTGTCCGTCAACCGCATTTCTTTGGTGGGCGCGTCAAGTCAAACAAGTACGGGCGAAATTAGCGTTGTATTGCCTATTCCTGACGATTATCAACAGTACATTAGGTTCACAGTATACAAACTTAGTCAGGAAGGTACAGTGTCAGAAATGGACGATGTAATAATAGCAGGAGATGGCAAGTCTGTGTCATTTACTAGTAGCGAGCTTGCTACATTCGTTTTGGCGACAAAGGCGAATGTTGAAGGAGTAGTCCCAAGCGAAGGTGTTTATGGTACCTTGCTAGGACTGGAACTAGATACCATTATGATTAGGAACATGGTTATTGTGGGCGGAGCGCTATTTGGAATAGTTATTATAGTAGTAATAATAGCCGGTATCCGTCACAAAAGTTTCCTTAACAGCTACAACAGAGCATATCGCAGCAGTATTTATCGTAGGGGTGTGCAAAGAATACCAAAGGGCAATGCTTTGCCGAGACCTAATCCACTCAAAACTAGCGAGAGGGTAAAGACTCAAACAAAGCCTTATTAGCCTATGTGTTTCTTTTTTCGTAAAAAAATCTATAAACAGCAAGAGCAAATGTTGGAGAAACTAAACAAATTAGAAACTTCCAGTGAGTTTAGCGATAAAATAATTGTCAATACCATTCAAAGTAATTTAGCTACCATATTTACGGGCATAGAGACAAACAATGCCGTTGTACTTAACAATGTTAAAGATATGTCTTCTTCCACGGAAAAGCGCATTCAAGACATAAAAGAAGATGTTTCAAAATCTCTTGGGGACATTAGATACAGCGTGGACAAAAATCTGTCAGAAGTGAGAACGGACAACGAAAAAAGGCTGTCAGAAATTAGGGTAATGGTAGAAGAAAAGCTAACTAACACCCTTAATGAACGGCTAAATCAAACCTTCACTGCCATAAATGAGCGACTAGATGCCGTCAACAAAGGACTTGGCGAAATGCAAGTGCTAACAGACGGAGTGACTGACCTTAGGCGAGTGCTCACCAATGTAAAAACTCGCGGTATTTGGGGGGAAGTAAGCTTACAGAACCTACTGGAAGGGATGCTGACTAAAGAGCAATATGTGGAACAACAAAATGTCAGTGGCAAGAGAAACGGAGAAGCGGTAGACTTTGCTATAGTACTACCAGGGCGGAGTGAAAATAAGGTATATCTGCCCATTGATGTTAAGTTCCCGCTGGAAGATTATCAACGGCTCGTAGAAAGTAGCGAAAATGGCAATTTAGAGAGTATGCAATCATCCACTAAGGCGCTAGAAACTGCTATTAAAGTGCAAGCGAAAAAGATAAATGACAAATACATAAATGCGCCCATTACCACAGATTTTGCTATAATGTATCTACCTATTGAAGGGCTATACTCGGAAGTAATAAGGAATCCGGGACTAATTGAAGAGCTGCAAAGCAAATTCAAAGTAATACCAGCAGGACCAACTACCATTAGCGCCATACTAAACAGCCTACAACTTGGATTTAAGACGCTGGCGATACAAAGGTCGTCAAGGGAAGTCTTTGACCTGCTAAATCAATTTAAGAGAGAATTCAATAAATTCGTTGAAAACATTGACAAAGCGCAAAGACAGGTTGACGATGCTTCCAAAACTCTGGACGATGCAACAAAGCGTTCTAACATAATAATGAAAAGACTTAATAAGGTAGAAGGTCTAACAGAGCCAGAAGAAGAATAAACGATATAAGTCAAAACACTACTGTAAGAAAGCATTGAAAGTGGAAACAACTATAAGTAAAAAACACCTAAACGGGTGTTTTTGTCTTAATGGTGGGAACAATAGGCCCACTCGGCGTTGTGTTATATAGCTAGAAGTGTTACGCACTTAATATAGTTGATAACTGCGTTTTGGGCGTGTTCCTTACTCGTCAGATTGTCCTGACGGACAATTTGCGCACCTTTTACGGTTCTCGCCCCATTTTCCCCAAAAGAAAAAACACCCATATAGGTGTTTTTGTCTTAATGGTGGGAACAATAGGGCTCGAACCTATGACATCTTGCTTGTAAGGCAAGCGCTCTCCCAGCTGAGCTATGCTCCCATTATGGTGGTGACCCTACCGAGGCTCGAACTCGGGTTACCGCCGTGAAAGGGCGATGTCTTAACCACTTGACCATAGGGCCTTGATTGTTGGTAGCGGCGGTCAGATTCGAACCAACGACCTGCCGGGTATGAACCGGCCGCTCTAACCAGCTGAGCTACACCGCCATGATTGTGGTTGCGGGGGCGGGATTTGAACCACACGACCTTCGGGTTATGAGCCCGACGAGCTACCAGCTGCTCCACCCCGCGACAATGCTATACTATAATAATACATAGATTGTGTTTTGTCAATTATTTTATGACAAATAATACAAAAGTATTTTTTACTTATTGCTGCTTTACAAAAAAAATAAAAACTGCTAGAATGAGAAAGGTGCAGATTGTAAAAAAATCTCCTATCAAAAAATAAGTTGTGAGGTTTCGAATATGTATGATATTTTGGTTAATCCCGTTTCGGGCAAAGGAAAAAGTTTAATTGCCCTAAAGAAGGTGGAGGAGCTATTAAATAGCAAAAGTATAGAGTACAAAGTTCACAGGACGAATTATCCTTTTCACGCCACAGAGATAGTTAGCGAGCTAAACAAGAACGAAGATACATTGCTTATAGTTTTGGGTGGAGACGGTACTTTTAATGAGGTGCTAAACGGCATCACTGATTTTGAAAAAATCGTAGTAGGGTTTGTACCTTGCGGTACAGGCAACGACTATATTAAAGCAACTACTATCCCAATAGACACAGCCAAGGCGTTAGAAAAAATACTAAATGGCAATGTAGGATATACCGATTTTATTCAAATTGGCGAGAAAAGAGCGCTAAATTGCGCTGGAGCCGGTATGGATGTCGATGTACTGGTTCGGTACAGCACAATGAAGGCTTTTAAGGGCAAAATTAAATACTATGCTTCCCTAATTGATGTGCTTTGTCACTTGAAGTTCCATAAAATGAACATAAATTTGGACGGTAAAGATGTAGAAAAGTCGGTATTTTTGATGGCAGTTACCAATGGAAAGTACTTCGGCGGCGGTATGCCAATTAGTCCATTATCCGACATAAATGACGGCGAACTAAATGTGGTTATAATAAATGAAATAAAAAAGAGAAAAATTCTAGGCACGCTACTAAAGTTTTTGCGTGGCAAGCACCTAAACGAACCTTGTACCGAAACTTTTTCTGCAAAAGAAGTGACTATTACACTGCTTGACGAAGGCAAAACTCAAGTTGACGGCGAAGTGTACGACAACAAGATACTTAACTGCAAACTAATACACAATTGTTTACGGACATACAAATAAGAGAAGGACAATATGGAGCTAATACCAAGTTTTCAGATAGACCATTTGCGATTAAAGTCGGGATTATATGTCGCAAGAAAGGACAGAATTGCTTACGAAACCATTACTACTTTTGATATAAGACTAAAAAGACCTTATCAGGAAGAAGTAATGGAAACAGGGAGCATGCACGCTTTGGAGCATATTTGCGCTACTTTCCTTAGAAACGAACCGCTTTGGAAGGACAAAATCATATATTTCGGGCCAATGGGTTGTAGAACGGGCTTTTATCTAATAGTAGTAGGTGACATAGATACAGATGTAATTTGTCCGCTAATTGAGCGCACCTTTGACTATGCTTCGGAGTTCGTTGGCGACATCCCTGGAGCCACCCCCAAGGAGTGTGGTTACTGTGTGGATATGGACCTTAACCAAGCCAAAAGAGATGCGGCGATGTATTATAATGTACTAATTGACGCCAAAAAGGAAAATTTTGTCTATCCTGCTCCCAGAAAGCCTAGGGCAAAAAAAGAAAAGTAATTGATAATAAGCGAAAAATTAAAAGAATATGGCAATTATGCCATATTCTTTTTTTATTTAAGTAAATACTGCTATTTCTTTTCAAAACAAAGTTCTTTTAGTGCAGTGTAATAGATTTCTATAGAAGTTTTCCACTCGTCAAGGTCCACATACTCGTCAACGCAATGAATACCCGCTGTGCTATTTGGGAAGCAAGGCCCGAAAGCAACACCCAAAGGAAGCACCCTAGCGTATGTGCCACCGCCTATGGTGATAGGTTCAAGGTTAGTTTGCATAACCTTATTGTAGGCACTTAGCAGAGTTTTTACAAGAATGTGGTTCTTATCCACATAAAGTGGCAGGTGGAAGAAACCTTGCTTTACACTAAAAGGCAAGTTATTTTGTAAAATACTAGTAAGTGTGTCTTTGTCAAAGCTAATAGGGTGGCGAATATCAAGCTCAAAGACCAAATTATTGTCCTTTATATAACAAAGCCCTAAGTTTTGGGTTAAATGTCCGCTTACTTCGTCATGCAAGTTAAGATTTATGTTCTCTCCGTTGCTTTTGTCAAAGGCATTTGACATGGTCGCCATCTCTGGAATAAAATCTAGTATTTTTAGCAGTTTTATTATGGCATTATCGCCGTTTTCCGGGTGACTGCCATGGCAAGAAGTACCCCTAGTTTGTATGGTTACTGTGTCATAATCAATGGAGTAGTCGCATTGACAATTCGTTAGCTTTGAGAGAATATCTCTGTCATATTTTAGGGTGCATTTGGCAGAGTCTGGCACCATATTCGCCCGTTCTCCACCGCTAAAGGAAATAACATTTTCTGGCAAAGGAAAACTTATTTTGTGATAGACAATGCCTTTTTCACAGTTGATAACAGGGAAGTCACCGTCAGGTGAAATGCCCATAACTGGCATTTCTTCGGTTTTTTGGTACCTATCCATACACAGCCAACCGCTTTCTTCGTCACAACCTAGGATAAATCTTATCCTTTTATTAGGTTTGTAACCTTCTTCAAGCAAGCGAATAATTGCATAAAGACAGCCAATAAAAGGTGACTTATTATCTAACGCTCCGCGTGCATAAATACGATTATTATGCTCTTTTGCACCAAAGGGCGGGAAACTCCATTTGCCGCCTACAGGTACCACATCCAAATGGCATAGTATCCCAAATAGCTCACCTTGACCAATTTCGCCATAGCCACAATAGCCTTCGATGTTCTTAGTAACAAAGCCGCTTGAGTCAAGCAAACTAAGCGCATAACTTAGGCAGTCATACAAAGGTTTGCCAAAGGGCATGTTTGGCAAAGCGTCTTGTTCTACGGTAGGGAATTGCAACAACTTAATCAGCCACTTTTTAGCTATATTAAAGTCCGTCATAAATACTCCTTAGATATATCATACAAAATATTATACACTATATTACAAAAGTGTGATACAATATTTAATATTTATAACAGCGGAGGAAAAATGAAAGTAAGAACTAGATTTGCGCCCAGCCCAACAGGGTTTATGCATATAGGCAACTTGCGCACCGCTCTTTATGCGTACTTGTTTGCAAAGCATAATCAGGGCGATTTTATACTAAGAATAGAAGATACCGACCAAGAAAGATTCGTAGAAGGTTCCATTAAACTTATATATTCCACACTAAAAAAGGCAAATATTGTGCATGACGAAGGCCCCGACAAAGGCGAGTACGGACCATATATTCAAAGCGAGCGCAAGCATATTTACAAAGAGTATGCGGAGCTTCTTGTCAAAACGGGCGGAGCATACTACTGTTTTTGTGATAAAACTAGGCTGGACTCTTTGCAAGATGAAAACGGCATCAAAAAATATGACAAGCATTGTTTGCTCTTAAGTCAAGACGAGATAGCAAAGAAGTTAGCGGAAAAAGCGCCCTATGTTATCCGCCAAAACATACCCACAACGGGTGTTTCTTCCTATAAAGATTTGGTTTTTGGCACCATTAGCGTACCATGCAGCGATATGGAAGATAATATTTTACTAAAGTCCGACGGCATGCCCACTTATAATTTTGCCAATGTGGTAGATGACCACCTTATGAAGGTGTCCCATGTAATGCGCGGCACAGAGTATCTTAGTTCTACTCCAAAATATAACCTTATTTATGACAGTTTTGGCTGGGAAAGACCTATTTATATGCACCTGCCCCCCATTATGAAAGATGCGCAAAGGAAACTAAGCAAGCGTTACGGTGATGCCAACTTTGAAGATTTCCTTGCCAAAGGCTATTTGCCACACGCAATAATCAACTATATTGCGCTACTTGGTTGGTCGCCCAAAGATAATGTAGAAAAGCTAACTATGGAACAGCTAATTGAGCTCTTTAGCGTGGACGGCATATCAAAATCCGCTTCAATTTTTGACGAGGCCAAAATGAAGTGGCTAAATGGACTTTATATTAAGGAAATGGACTTTGACAGTTTTTGCGCCCATGCAAAGCCATTTTATGACAAAAGCGTAATAGCTAATAAGTATGATTATAACAAGTTTTCCCATGTGTTACATTCACGGGTAGAACTATTTAGCGAAATACCGCAAATGGTTGCTTTCATTGAAGATTTTACCGATTACGACATAAGTTTGTACGAGCATAAAAAAATGAAAGTGGATACCGAGATAGCAAAAATTGCACTGGACGGCGCAATAGGATTATTAAGTAGTTTAGAAAGTATTGACGAGAGTTTTGTTGAGCTTTTGGAACAAAAAAGCGCAGAAGTAGGCATAAAAAAAGGTCAAATGCTATTTTGCTTGCGTCTAGCCCTTACTGGCAAGGCATCCACGCCAGGCGGAGCGACAGAAATGGCGGATATCTTAGGGGTACAAGAAAGTTTAAGAAGGCTAAAAGCTAGTAGAGAAATGCTTGGTTAGTCCTTGCGGAGCGACAGAAATGGCGGATACCTTAGGGGTACAGGAAAGTTTAAGAAGGCTAAAAGCTAGTAGAGAAATGCTTGGTTAGTCTTTCAAAA
>CAYJBW010000034.1:0-14706 GCA_964368255.1 uncultured Christensenella sp. | reverse complement strand
GCACAGAATCAAGATACTCATAGCACTTTGCCGCCGCATCGTCTTCCGCACTCCCTATTATGCTGACCGTATAAAGTGTATACCAACTGCCGTCTTTTTTGGTAAAATAAGAACTTAGCATAGTAAAGTCAAAACCGTCAAGCATACTCACAATATCGATATTTTCTAGGTCGTACTTGTCCAAATCGTTTATGTCAAGTCCCATTTCTTCCAGCATCGGCTTAAAAAATGTCGGATTAGCCTTGGCATTTTCCGGCAACTCTCTAAGCGTTTTTTGTAAGGACTCTAACTTTGTATTTTTGCCCGTATTGGCATCGTATCCTTCTATCAAAATATTCAGCACTGCCATTAGTGTTTCGTTGTCAATATCCAGCATGGTAAAGGCGCCCAACACTCCCCCAACCTTACCAGTAGGGTCAGAAAGAATTTCATCAATAAAGTCTTTGTGCGTACCCGTTCTTACTTCTAGCGGCACAGCCATAATCGTTTGGTTGCCTAGTTCGTAAGCAATTTCCTTTTCTGGAGTGTCTTGCTCATTCTCGTACATTTCAAAATAACTATAAGTAAGTTTTGACTGTCCGATAAATGTAGGTACCAAAAGCGCAGCAGCAACTACAATAAGCACTACTCTTTGCCACACGCTAAATCTCGCTACTGGAGTTAGTATCGTGCCTGCGTTTATGTCCTTAGCATTCGGGTTCTTTTCTTTCCGTTTTTTATTGAGTTTTGCATTAAAATTATGGCTAGTTTTTATAATAACTTTGTCAAGTATCATTGTAAGTATAGGTTGCAATAGTAGTACGCTAATTAGCGATAATACTATACCCTTAATAATGACATTGGCGATATCTACGCCTATACCAAACCGCATAAAATATAGTGCAACGAATCCGCCAATAGTTGTTAGACCGCTTGCAAAAATGCTGCTCGCAACTTCTGGGATAGCCGTTTGGGTAGAAATCTCCGCATCTAGCACATTCCTATGCTTTTTGTAGGTGTGCATATAAAAAATAGCATAGTCAAGGGTAATAGCTAGTTGAAGTACCGCGCTCACAGCAAAGCTAATAATACTAATTGACGGGTACAAATAATTTAGACCCATACTTATCATAATGCTAATACCTAAAGTTACTATAAGAATTAGCGGTTCGATAAAGCTAGATGTTGTTAGTAGCAGAATAATAATAACTGCAATAACCGCATAAATAATAAAGTTGGGTAAATCGTTTAGTGTGTCGTCCAAAATATTTTGCGCCGTTTCTGTCATTCCAGCGCTTGCCATAGGTCTACTTCCAAGCTCTGCTTTTATATTATCCAGCAAGGCATATGCTTCGCTAGTTGACGGAGAATACTCTAGCATAATAATGATAATATAGTCGCTCTCGCCCCCTTCAATTGGTCTTTTTAAGAAAGTTTGTAATCCGCTTGTGTCTATTTTTAGTTCTTCTAGACCAAGTAACTTTATATATTGCTCATATCCCTTTAATATAGCGTTATTTTCCATTTCTTTTTCTAGCTTAGCCATATCAAGTTCGCCAAAGTCAAAATTAAGCTCGTCAATTTGCGTTTGGAACTTCGCCATTTCTTTGGCATCTTCCACCCAAATAAGTTGAGAAACACCTTCCATATTGCGTATGTTATTTACGCTTTCTATAAGCTCGGGGTCGTTTTCTTGTCCCCTTACAATAATGGTAGCGTCGCCCCTGATATTAAAGTTTTGTTCCAAAAAGGCATAACCTTTGCTCGTGTCGAATTCATCACCAAAATAACTCATCAAATCAGAGTTAATTTTGTCTTCTTCTGTTACCAAAAATATTGTACCAACTATAGATAGAATTAGCACAACGGCAAAAAAAAGCAATATGTATGCTTTGTATTTGATAACAAAATTGCTAAACTTCTTCATTAACATTAGTAGCCTCCAATTTTTTACAAGTATCTTTTCTTTTGTAGTAAAGTAGCAGACAAGGAAGTACAAAGAGTACAAGTAAACAGCTTATAGTAGCTCCCCTTGCCATAAGATATGCCATTTCTTGCACAAGCAAATTGTCGCTGACAAAATACACGCTTAAACATGCCCCAATAATTATAAGCGCGCTCAATATTATGGACGGGAATGCACTCTTTGATGCATGTTTTATGGCACTTTGGGCATCCTTACCGCCCTTTGTGGCTTGCTCAAACCTTGTGCTTAGTAATATTGCATAGTCTATAGTACAACCTAGTTGTACACTACTTATTAGTATATAAATCATAAAGTTAATAGGCATGCCCAGCAAGGTATTTATACAAATATTTATCCATATAGCCAGCTCAATAAGTAGTACCATCATAGCAGACTTTAACATAGATTTCAATAGCAAACTCATTACTATAAAAATTATTGTCGCGCTAATAATAGTTACCGTAAGGAAGTCTTTTAGCGTTATTTTTGCCATATCGCCAACTCCAGTTAGTATGCCAAATGGATAGCTTTCTTCAAAGTAATAATTAAGTCTTTCTGTAAGGTGGTTGTATGTAGCAAAAGCTTCTTTATCTTCTGTATCCCCTTCTATTGTCGCTAAATACATCGTATAATACTTGTCGCCTACCTTAGAAAATAATAATTTCATAGGCGCCATTTGACCAATAAGCGGGGCTTCTAAAAGCTCTTTTATCTCGCCAACTTCCATATCAAAAATAGTGTACGCCCCTAGCACATTGGATATTTTGTCGTCCTTTGTTAGGTCACTCATAAATTCTTTATGCGTACCAACTTTTGTGTCAAGTGGCACAGCTAGTATTATTTGGTTAGCTAGCTTTTTTGCAAGCGCCTCTTGCGTGTTTTGGGTGGGGCTTTCTTCATAAACTTTTAGGTAGCTAAAGCTAACATTCTTCTGCCCTATAAAGGCAGGCACTACTAATAAAATTGCCACAATAGCAATAACATGTCTTGCCTTAATCACTTTGCCAGTAAATTTGGCAAAATCAACATTTATAGTTTTACGCTTAGTTCTTAGCATGGCTTTGTCAAAAATTATCATTAAGCAAGGTTGCAATACTAGTATGGTAATTAGGGACAAAAATACACCTTTAATAAGTATCTTTGCTAGGTCAGCTCCTATAGAAAACCGCATAAAGTATAGAGCAGCAAAGCCCCCAACAGTGGTAAGACAACTAGCAAGTATACTAGTAAATGTGCGGGGAAGTGCCCTTTTTGCGGCTTCTTTTGCATTAAAAAGCAGTCTATCTTCTTTGTATGCATGGAGCAAAAATATTGCATAGTCCATTGTTATGCCTAGCTGCAACACTCCACTCGCAGCAAAACTAATTATGCTTATTTCTGAAAAAAAGTAGTTACTCCCCATGTTTAGCAGAATGCTAATTCCTAAGGTCAATATAAGTACAAGTGGTTCAACAAAACTTTCGGAAAACAGTAGCAAAATGGCCAACACTGTAAGCACGCTAAAAATAAGATAATATGGCACTTCTTTCATAGTATTTGTAAGAATGTTATCAGAAAGCGCAGTCATACCAGATATTGCCACCGACCGCCCTAAGTTGCTTTCAAGTTCCGTTCTTATTTGTTTATGCACATTAAACGCTTCAAAGGTGGACGGGGAATAATCAAATAGCACAAGCAGCACATAGTTGTAGCCGGTAACTATGCCGTCAGTGTAAATAGGTTGCCGTAAATAGCTCTTAAGTTCGTCCGTTTTTATATCTATTGTTCCGCTCAGTGACGGGAAATGCGACAGGAGATTTTCTACAGAAATAATGTCGTTGTACCACACAAACTGCGTAATGCCCTTTACTTCCTTTTTTATCTTGCTAACGGAGGCAATCAAGGCATCATCACTTTCCGTCCCTTCCACCACAACAAAGGCATCGCTTTCTATTCCGAAGTTGTTTTTTAGGAACTCAATACCATTGTATGAGCTTGTTTCTTTGGGCAAATACTCTAACATATTGGAATTTATTTTGTTATTTATTATCAAAAAAATGGTACAAACAATGCTCAGCACAACAAGGATAGCGGTAATAATAAGTATCCATTTTTTGTTATTCACAATAAAATTTGAAAAATTCATTACTGCTCCTGCGCACGCCTCTTGCACTTTCTATAATGTTCGCAAAAGAAAATATACGCCTAATTTCCTTATATAATCAGTGTTTTATTATAACACATAATTACATTATGTGCTACAATTTAGTGGACATTTTTGACCGATGCGGTTACAATATAACCTAGATACTTTGCTGGTATGGCTCAGTTGGTAGAGCAGCGCATTCGTAATGCGCAGGTCGTCAGTTCAAATCTGACTACCAGCTCCAAAAAAACGCACATCACTGTGCGTTTTTTGTTTTATAATATTGCTATTTATGCGTTATTTTAACAAACCATTGCGGTGGGCGCAATACATCTCTATTATGTTGCCATATTTTGACGACCACTTATGCTCCTTAAATAGGAATCTATATATCTCGTCACCCATCATCATATCCACGCCTTCTTTGTTCTTGGTAATTATGGTGTTTAGTTGGTTAAGTGGCTGTTTTATCTCGAAGTATTGCCCGTCTTTGGTGCCCTTAAAGCCCACATATTCTTTGTCAATAAAGTATATTCCTTCCCCCCTTTCTACAAAGGTGGCAGTACTTTGGTCTTCCACAAACAATTTTACTTCGTGGCTCATATAAAATCCGTCCTGCAAAAACTCCTTTAACGCTTCTTCCCTTTCGTAATCATACCAAAGGTCTATTCTGTTAAGGGATATGCTGTCACCAACGGGTTTTAGCTCGCCATACTCGGTGTACTCAACCTTATTTAGGCAATGCTTGCAGGTCAAGAAACGGTCATCACTTTCCATTTCATACTCACTACCGCATCTCGGACATTTGTACAGAATATAGTTAAGATTAGCAGCTAAGTTCTTGTGTTTGACACGGATATTATTCTCTTGTTGCCAAGCATGGTCATTAAATTTTAATGCGTCAACTACCTTTTCATAAACTTCTTTGTTGCTCATTGTCTTGAGTTCTTCTTTGGTGATTAACACATAAGGTTTGGATACAATTTTTGCTCTGCGGAAACCGTGGAAGTACCTCGGCTTAGTTAGATAAGACCCATTTGCCTTAATCATAACTACTTCACAGTCCAAAAACTTTAGGAATTTGCCAATAGTCGGGCTAAGATAATTAAGTTGTTTGCCGTCAAGACTAGTTTTTCCTTCCGGATAAATAAGCAAGTTTCTGCCTTGGTCAACGGCGGCTTTCATTGTGCGCATACTCTGCAAGTCTATGGCATTTTGACTTTTGGGAATGGCGCCGAATGCTTTAATAAATGGCTTTAGTGAGGGCCAAGTAAAAAGGTCACGGCCTGTAACTACATTTAGTCGCATTGGCATCATAGAGTGAATAGCCACTATAATATCAAAAGTGCCTGCGTGGGCAGATATTGCCACCACAGGCTCTTTGAATTTTTTCATTTCGCTACGGTCAATTTTGTGTTTGAAATAGAACTTTGTAAATATTCTTGTTATGTAAGCGGGTATGGTATACAGCCAAAATGATGGCTTTTTTACCTTTACATCCAGCAATCTATTACTTTCGTTTTCGGCTTTCATAATTTTCTCCTAAATAAGGTTTTCGGGATTTAGACATAATAATTCTTCTGTCACAAATCTCCCGTCTTTCCTAATAAGTACATCATCAAAATATATTTCTCCCCCACCATACTGCGGAGTTTGGATAAGAACTAAGTCCCAATGCACTGCGCTTTGATTGCCGTTGTTGCAGTCGTCATAGCAACATCCTGGCGTAAAGTGGATAGAGCCGCTTATTTTTTCATCAAACAAAATATCGCCCATAGGTTTGGTTATATAAGGATTAACACCAATAGCGAATTCGCCCACATATCGGCTTCCTTCGTCCGTATCTAGAATTTTGTTAAGCGCATCGGTATGATTCGCGGTAGCTTTAACAATTTTGCCGCCCACAAACTCCAAATAAACATCGCTAAATTCTATGCCGTTTTCTATAGATGGGGTGTTGTAATAAATATGACCGTTTACGCTATTTTTTAGGGGCGCAGTATACACTTCGCCGTCAGGAATATTTCTTTCTCCACTGCACTTTTTGGCGCCAATGCCCTTTATACTAAAACTAATGTCAGTATTCTTCGCTGTAATACGCACTTTATCCGTTTTTTCCATTAAACTTGTTAGCGCATCCATAGCTTTGCTCATTTTGGCATAGTCAAGGTTACACACATCAAAATAAAACTTTTCAAATGCTTCTGTGCTAGTTTTGGCTAGTTGCGCCATACCTTCTGTTGGCCAACGCATAACCACCCATTTGGTTTTGTTTACTCTTAATTCGTGGTGAACGGGATAGGAATATTTCGCAGTATAGAGTTGCATTTTGTCTTCACTAACATCGCTTAGTTCCATACTGTTGTTGCCACCGCGCATACCAATATAAGCGTCCATTTGTTCCATGCGTCTAGTGTCAAACTCTCTCATTTTGTCGGCAAGTTCTTCACTTAAACCATTAAGCAAAGCTCTTTTTACTTTGTTATCATATAGTTCTACAAAGGGCAGTCCCCCCACCCTATAAACTTCATTAACCAAAGCTACCACCATTTCGTAAGGAATGCCACTAGCTTCTATCAATATTTTTTCACCCTTTTTAAGTTCGCAAGAATAATTTATCAAGTTACTAGCTAGTTTTATTACTCTTTCATCTTTCATAATATTATTACCCCTTAATGATTTTCACAAAAAAGTTTCTGCTTCTAGGCGGGTCAAACTCCGCGAAATATATGTTTTGCCAGTATCCTAGCATGAGTTTGCCGTTTTCTATAATAATGGTTTCGCTCGCCCCAAAAAGACTGCTCTTTACATGCCCGTCACTGTTCCCTTCGTCATGACAAAACTCAATTAGCTTTGGGAAAAATGTCTTAGCTGCTTTCATAATGTCTTCTGCCACATGCTCGTCAGCGTTCTCGTTTATAGTAATAGCGGCTGTGGTATGAGGGCAATAAACCAAACAAATGCCGTCCTTTACTCCGCTTTTTGCCACAGCGTCATTAACTTCGCTGGTTATATTATACATCGCTTCTTTAGTTGTCTTTAGTTGATAAGTGAACAAAATTCCTCCTTAAAAATATACCTTATTGTCAAATAATTATACTATCATTATGGTGATAAGTCAAACACAACTACGCCTTGTTCCGTTTATTATTGCGCCATATAATTGTCTTATTTTGTAACAATTTGTAAGATAATTATAAAAACTTGCCCGTGTAGCTGTTTTTGCACATTTTTATGTCTTCTGGTGTGCCTTCACAAATAAGTTCACCGCCCCCGTCTCCACCTTCTTTGCCTAAGTCAATAATGTGGTCGGCAATCCTGATTAAATCGATGTTGTGTTCAATTACAATAACTGTGTTGCCACTATCAACTAGCCTTTTTAGTATGTTGATTAGCTTGTCAGTATCGTATGCGTGTAAGCCTGTGGTCGGCTCGTCAAGAATATAAACTGTTTTGCCTGTGGAACGCTTGCTAAGCTCTGTTGCTAGCTTTATTCTTTGCGCCTCCCCACCGCTAAAGGTTGTTGCCGGCTGTCCAAGTTTTATATAGCCTAGTCCCACATCTTGCATGGTCTTAATTTTGTTATAAATTCTCGGTATGTTTTGGAAAAAGTCACAAGCTTCGTCTACCGTCATATCAAGCACATCAAAGATACTCTTACCTTTGTACTTTACTTCCAATGTTTCTCTGTTGTATCTCTTGCCGTGACAAACTTCGCACGGTACATAAACATCGGACAAAAAGTGCATTTCTATGGTAATAATGCCATCTCCCGTGCAGTTTTCACACCTGCCACCCTTTACATTGAAAGAAAATCTTCCTGCACTGTACCCCCTTGCTTGCGCATCGGGCGTTTTGGCAAAAAGCTCTCTAATATAAGTAAATACCCCCGTATAAGTTGCCGGGTTGCTTCTGGGTGTTCTGCCAATGGGGCTTTGGTCAATAGCTATTACTTTGTCTATGTGTTCTATGCCTGTTATATCGCTAAAACTTCCTTCTCTAAGGGATGCGCCATTAAGCTGATTGGCTAAATGTGGATAAAGTATGCCATTAACAAGGCTGGACTTTCCGCTACCACTTACCCCAGTAACTACATTAAGTACGCCTAAAGGAAAATCCACATTTATGTTCTTTAGGTTGTTTTGCCTAGCTCCGTGAACACTAAGTATATTGCCGTTACCTTTCTTTAGTTCGCTCGTTCTCTTTATCTGCCTTCTCCCGCTTAAATAATCTCCTGTGATAGACTTTGGATTACTCATAACATCTTCTAGGGTGCCGAAAGCTACTAGTTCGCCACCGTGTATGCCTGCCTTAGGTCCAATGTCCACAATATAGTCTGCCGCCCTTATTGTTTCTTCGTCATGCTCCACAACTATTAGTGTATTGCCAAGGTCTCTTAGCCTTTTTAATGTAGCTATTAGCTTTTGGTTGTCCCTTTGGTGCAAGCCAATACTCGGTTCGTCCAAAATATAAAGCACTCCCATAAGTCCACTACCAATTTGTGTTGCAAGTCTTATTCTTTGCGCTTCCCCACCGCTTAGTGTTCCGCTTGGGCGAGATAGCGTAAGGTACTCTAGTCCCACATCTTTTAAGAACTTTATGCGCTCTTTTAGCTCCTTTAATATGGGCGTTGCTATTATTGTTTCTCTGTTATCAAGTACAAGACTGTCAAAAAAGCTGTCTAGTTTTGCCATAGGTATGTCTGACACTTCGCTTATATTCCGCCCACCTATCCTAATTGCTAGCACTTCTTTTTTTAACCTTTTGCCGTTGCACATTTCGCAGGGTTTTGCTGTCATAAGTTTTTCTATCTCTATTCTAACGCCTTCGCTTTGCGTGTCTTTATATCTCCTATTTAGATTGTTTACCACACCTTCATAATAGCTGTTGTATGCCATAGAATAGTTCCTGCCTTCAGCAAGCATTTCTATCCTTTCCCCCGTGCCGTATAAAAGAATTTTCTTAATATCTTCGGGCAAATCTTTGTATGGGGTATCTAAAGAAAATTTGTACCTTTTAGCTAGCGCGCGGAACTGCATAATGGTTACTTTACCCATATCAAGGTTCCAACCGCTGCACCTTATTGCCCCATCATTTAGAGATTTTGAGGGGTCGGGAATAAGCTTCGACACATCAATTTCGTTCTTAAAACCTAGCCCAGTACACTGCGGACATGCGCCAAATGGTGAGTTAAAGGAAAACATTCTGGGTGTTATTTCGCCTAGTGATATGTCACAATCGGGACAAGAATACTGCGTGGAAAACAGCTCTTCTGCTCCTTCTTTTTCTACAATAACCAGTCCTTCGGCAAGTTTTAGCGCACTTTCTACGCTATCTGTTAGTCTACGGCTAATACCTTCTTTCATAACAAGCCTATCAATAACAACGCTAATATCGTGCTTTACATTTTTGTCCATTGATATTTCTTCGTCCAAATTATATATATTGCCGTCAATTTTTACCCTGACATAACCACTTCTGCGCAAACTGTCTAGTTGTTTAGTGTATTCGCCCTTTCTACCCCTTACAACGGGAGCAAGAATAATAAACTTTTCCCCTTCTTTGTACTGCAAAATTTTGTCTACAATTTGGTCGACTGTAATAGACTTAATTTCTTTGCCACAATTAGGACAATGCGGTATGCCTATTCTAGCGAAAAGTAGTCTTAGATAGTCATAAATTTCTGTAACGGTACCAACAGTTGACCTAGGATTTTTAGAAGTGGTCTTTTGGTCAATACTAATAGCTGGACTAAGCCCGTCCACGCTATCTACATCAGGCTTGTTCATTTGCCCTAAGAACTGCCTTGCATAACTGGACAAACTCTCCATATAGCGCCTTTGTCCTTCCGCAAAAATCGTGTCAAAAGCAAGACTTGATTTGCCACTGCCAGAAAGTCCGGTAAAAACTATAAACTTATCGCGCGGCAAAGTAACATCTATGTTTTTTAGATTGTTTTGCCTAGCGCCTTTTATTACTATATCTTTCATTCTAAATTCTTTACTCCTTGTAGCCTTTTTAGGTCGGCTATTTCATCCCTAATTTTTATACATGTTTCAAAGTCAAGTTGGCTACTTGCTATTTTCATCAAGCTACTAAGCCTGTCAATTTCTTTGTTCACTTCACTTCTACTCATCTTTCTCTTGCCCTTATCGGCTTTCTTTGTTATTACCAAACTGTTTTTTATTTCCTTAATTATTGTTGTTGGTGTGATGTTATTTGCTTTGTTATAAGCAATTTGATAATCTCTACGCCTTTTCGTTTCGTCCATTGCGCTTTGCATACTGTCGGTAATATTGTCTGCGTACATAATAACTTTGGCTTCGGCATTCCTTGCCGCTCTACCAACCGTTTGGATAAGCGCGCTTCTGCTACGCAAAAATCCTTCTTTGTCGGCATCCAAAATGGCAACAAGCATTACTTCGGGGATGTCTAAGCCTTCTCTAAGTAGGTTGATACCAACCACTACATCAATGTCCCCCTTTCTTAAAGAGTTTATTATTTCTATCCGTTCCAGCGTATCAATATCGCTGTGCATATAGGTTACCTTTATATTTTGCTCACTTAAATATACAGTTAAACTCTCCGACATCTTTTTGGTTAGCGTGGTTATTAGTACTCTACCTTTTTTCTCCACCGTACTATTTATTTCCCCTACCAAATCATCAATTTGGTTTTCTGTTTTGCGGATAAAAATATAGGGGTCAACTAACCCTGTGGGACGCAAAAGCTGTTCCACAACTTGGCTGCTTTCTTTCATTTCGTACGGTCCGGGTGTTGCACTTACACAAACAACTTGACTATATCTTTGAGAAAATTCTGCAAAGTTTAACGGGCGGTTGTCAAATGCTGACTTTAGGCGAAAACCATAATTTATTAGATTTTCTTTTCTTGACCTGTCCCCTGCATACATTGCCCGTAGTTGTGGCAAGGACATATGCGACTCGTCAATAAACATAATAAAATTCTCGGGGAAGTAGTCAAGCAAGGTAAAGGGCGGTTCACCAGGGCTTCTGCCGTCAAAATATCTGCTATAGTTCTCTATGCCAGAACAGTAGCCTATCTCTCTAATCATTTCCATATCGTAGCACACTCTTTCACGCAAGCGTTGCGCTTCGATTAGTTTGTTTTGCTCGCGGAAAGCGTTACATTCTGTTATCATATCTTCTTTTATACGCTCCAGCGTTTTTTCCACCTTTTCATCACCAATTACATAGTGTGTGGCAGGGAAAATTGCTGTGTGAGAAAGTTTGTTTACTATCTTTTGGGTTAATACATCTTCTTCATAAAGCCCGTCAATAGTATCGCCAAAGAACTCCACTCTTATTGCGTATGTGCTTTGTGTGCTAGGAAAAATCTCTAGCACATCTCCCCTTACCCGGAAGGTGCTTCTCACAAAATCTATATCACTTCTTTTGTACTGCAAACTAATTAGTCTATCTATTAGCTCATCTCTGTCAACATTCATATTAGGACGCAAAGAAATCATTTGACTAAAATACTCTTTGGGCGCGCCTAAGCCATAAATGCAGGACACCGAAGCCACCACTATTACATCTGTCCTTTCGCCAAGTGATGCAGTTGCCGAATGGCGAAGTTTATCAATTTCGTCATTAGTTGACATATCTTTTTCTATATAGACATCGGTGGACGGGATGTACGCTTCTGGACGATAATAGTCATAATAAGAAACAAAGTATTCCACTCTGTTGTTGGGGAAAAGCTCCTTAAACTCGTTACAAAGCTGAGCTGCCAGCGTTTTGTTATGGGCAAGGACTAGCGTTGGGCGGTTGGTTTTGGCAATTACATTTGCCATAGTAAAAGTTTTGCCTGAGCCAGTTACACCCACAAGAACTTGAGTGCGCAGACCGTCTTCTACCCCCTCACAAAGTTTGTCAATCGCCTGTTGCTGATCGCCACAGGGTTTATACTTGCTTACTAACTCGAATTTGTTCATTTTTACCCGAAAATTGCTTGCAATATGTACTTGATAGAAAAGGAGAAAGTGGCAATAGCTGCTGCTATTATCAACCTAAAAACAAACTTTCTTTGGGCAACTCTCTTATCTCTAAGATAACTTATACCGTTTTCTTTCAAGGTAATGATATACATTGAGTCGCCGTTAGGCTTTTTTGCTCTCTCACAAGTAAAATAATTGTCCAAAACTAGTTGATTAAGAATCTCGTCAAGCTCGCTTTCCTTGAAGCTAATTCTGTAAGGAATTCTTGCAAGCAAGTCAAGGGGAGATACAAGGCACTGCCCATTTTGACTGCGGCTAGCCTTGTGATAAATTATATTCATAAGCACTCGTTCTTTTTTACCTAATATCATTTAGAATAACCTCTCAAGTATATATGCAATAGCCGTAGCCGCTGCTCCACCAAAGAATGAGCTTATAGAGCAAATTATTGCCAGCTTAATATAACTAAATTTTGTTTGCACAGGCACAGGCACATTTTCTGTTGGCTCATTGAACACCCCAAAAAATGGACTTGCACTGCTTACATCTGAGGACAAAATCTCTTTGGATGTATCTATCTTCTTAATAAGGAACTTGTTTTTTTCATAGGCAAGTTTGCCCTTTGGACGGGGAGCAATGCCAAAAACAGTATCGTCAGTGTACTTGATGACAATCATATCATGAAGCTCTAATCGCTCCATTACGCTGTCAAGCTCTTCCACTTCGATGCTATTATCTAGCCTTTTTAATATATCGCTTTTGTCTATAACGGTAAATTCCCCATCGGTACTCATACCAATTACTATATCCAAAACGCGAAAACTTAGTGTATCCATTTTGCCCTCTTATAGCTTTACTTTTTCATTTATGGCTTTGATTACATCCATATTTACTTTGACAACTCTTCTGTCATAGCTAACTAGTCCATTGCATTCGTCTTCCACATCGCTTACTTCTGTATAAACGGTTGCTGACAAACCTTTCTTTATCAAATCAATAACGCCCTTTTGGTACAACTCAACAAGCGCATTTTCAAAGGTCGCTTGGTCATAATACTTCCTATAACCAAAGAACTTCTCCTTATTATACATATGGTCTTTTACTTGCAAACTGTATCCGCCGAACTCACTTAATATAATTGGTCTTTTGTCCTTAGGCATCTTTATTTTGCGGAAGTACACATGCAGACTGCGACAATCCCCACTGCCTTGGTCGTGCCAACCGCTTGCATGGTCAATAATTCTTGTGGGGTCCAATTTTTTATAAAAATTGTATGCCTTATCCGCATCAAACTGCCCCCAGGCTTCATTAAATGGCACCCACATGGCCAAACTCACCGTATTGTAAAGGGATTTTATCATTCTTTCAGAATCAATATAATATTCTTCCCTGCCCTTGACATCTTCGCGCGAAAATGTTTTGTAGTTGCTGTCATTAAGTTTGACACCAATAAAGGGAAGTAAGCCAATAGTACTAAACTTATACTTTCCGCCACCGTTAATCATATCTTGCCAAACTAGCATACCTAGTCTATCACAGTGATAGTACCACCTAAGCGGTTCAATTTTTATGTGCTTTCTTAACATATTGAAGCCCATCTCTTTCATAAGCTCAATATCATAAATCATTGCTTCGTCACTGCACGGGGTGTACATACCGTCACTCCAATAGCCTTGGTCAAGTAGACCGTTATGGAAATATGGCTTGTTATTAAGCATTAGGCGAGAAATATTGCTTGTGTCTTTGCCAATGCTAAACTTTCTCATACCAAAATAAGAATACACCATATCGCTTTCTGTTTTGAAAACTATATCATACAATTTCGGGTTCTCTGGCGACCAACATTCATACTGCCTGATAGGAATAATAACTTTGCCGTCATCAGTAGAAGCAGAAGCAAGTTTGTTCTCTCCGTCAAAAACTTCGATAATAACTTTATCGTTATGTTTGAAGAAGTCCACTTCCACCGCTAGATTATCTCTGTCAATATCTGGTGTCATTTTTATGTAAGTAATATAGTTATCCGTCACCTGCTCTATCCAAACCGTTTGCCAAATACCAGACTGGGGAGTATACCAAATGCCCCCTCTCTTAGATGACTGTTTGCCCCTGGCTTGCGTGCCTTTGTCGGTAGGGTCCAGCACTTCTATGGTTATTTCGTTCTTGCCTTCAATTACTATGTCGGTGATATCAAAGCTAAACGGGAAGTATCCGCCTTTGTGTTCTCCGGCAAGTTTGCCGTTAATTTTTACTGTGCATTCATAGTCCACCGCGCCAAAATGAAGTAAAGCTCTATGGTTTTCCTTGACAAAGTCAAATTCTCTTTTGTAATACAGTTTGTCACTTGGCGTGACCATTCTTTCTACACCCGAAAGGATAGTTTCTGGAGAAAAAGGCACCACGATGTCCCCTTGATAACCGCTAAAAGTTTCGCCAATGGGATAAATTGCATAGTCCCATATACCGTTTAGGTTTTGGAAACTATCCCGTTGCATTTGCGGACGGGGGTATTCATTTAGTGGTAGTTTTTTGTCAAGTTTTTCGCCAAAAGGGGTAAGTAGTCTTTCCATATGTTCTCCTATTAGTTTTCGCGCCTAAAAAAGCGCAGTTTTATACACTTTATAATTATATCATACTATAAAAAATATTTCTACTATAAAATGACGAATTTTGTCC
>CAYJBW010000033.1:0-15340 GCA_964368255.1 uncultured Christensenella sp. | reverse complement strand
CTGTAATATCTTTTCATATATAAATTATATTATCTCATTTTTCATTTTGCAAACATATTATGTCGAATTTGATAAAAAATAAAGATATTCCAGCGGATTGGTTGCTTTTTTCGGTATGTATATTTATAATATAGTTTAATACTTTATTCCTTAGGAGTTTAACAAAATGAAAGAAAATATCATGGATACACTAAAAAGCAGGGGTTTTATTAAGCAAATAGTCTTTGAAGATGAGCTATATCAACTTCTTGGCAGTGCATCCGTGCCCTTTTATATAGGTTTTGACCCCACGGCAGATAGTTTGCATGTTGGGCACTTCTTAGCGCTTATGGCAATGAGCCACATGCAAAAGGCAGGGCATAAGCCCATTGTGCTTATTGGAGGGGGAACGGCTCTCATCGGCGACCCGTCCGGCAGAACAGATATGCGGAATATGATGACAAAAAGTACGATAGATTATAACTGCGCTTGCTTTAAGGAGCAAATGTCCAAGTTTTTTAGCTTTGAAGGAGAAAATGCCGCTGTTATGGTCAATAATGCGGATTGGCTACTTGACCTTAATTATGTGGAATTTATTAGGGATATAGGAGTACATTTTTCCGTCAACAGAATGCTTACTGCGGAGTGCTTCAAGCAAAGAATGGAAAAAGGACTTAGCTTTTTAGAATTTAACTATATGCTTATGCAAAGCTATGACTTTCTTGTGTTGTACCAAAAGTATGGTTGCTTGTTGCAGTGCGGTGGTGATGACCAGTGGAGCAATATTTTAGCAGGAGCCGACCTAATTAGGCGTAAGGAAGGTAAAAGCGCATTTGCTATGACCTTTGAACTACTTACCACTTCCGAAGGTAAGAAAATGGGCAAAACACAAAAGGGCGCATTATGGCTGGACCCAACTAAGACCAGTCCTTATGAGTTCTATCAATATTTCCGTGACATAGACGACGAAGATGTCAACAAGTGCATGCGCTTCCTTACTTTTATGGAAATGGACGAAATAACCGCACTCACTGCCAATCGTGACGAAAGAATGAATATTGCTAAGGAAAGACTTGCATACGAAGTGACAAAGATTGTTCACGGAGAAGAAGAAGCTACTAAGGCAAGTAAACAAGCAAAGGGAGCTTTCGGCGGAAATGAAGACACAATGCCCAAAGTGGAAGTGAAATTAAGCAATAACAATATTGTGGACCTGCTTGTAGATATGAACCTAGTTAAGAGCAAGGGAGAAGGGAAACGCCTTATTGACGGTGGCGGAATAAGGATAAACGAAGAAATAATTACTTCTTATGACTACCAGTTGTCTGACAGTCAAATAAACAATGGTTTTGTACTCCATAAGGGTAAAAAAACACATTTGAAGGTAACAATTATTTGATGGATTACCAGACCATAGCGTCTATGGTAAGCGCAACTTACGAAGTTCAACGGTCAATATTTATTTGCCACCTAAGTCACATTGACAGCTTTGAAGAGGGCATTGACTTTGCAAAGAGCATAGCAAAAAAGTACAATGATGCAACTCACAACTGCTACGCAATAATGATGCAAAGTGGTCAGCAAAAGTTTTTTGATGACGGAGAACCGCAAGGAACGGCAGGAATGCCTATTTTGCAGGTAATAAAAAAGCAAGAACTTTTCGATGTGGTGGCGGTAGTAACAAGATACTTTGGCGGTATCAAGCTAGGGGCAAACGGGCTGGTTAGTAGCTACACAAAAGCCACTTCTGACGCTATTGACAAAGCGGAGATTGTCACCAAGAAGGACAGCATAATTGGCACGATTTGTCTTAATTATACAGAGTATCAAGCATTTATCAGACAAATTAAAGATACTACGCATATAGTTTTGGATACAGAGTACGACCAAGATGTAAAAATTAAAGTTGCTTTTCCACTTTCTAACAAGGAAAACGCAGAAAACATAATTGCGCTACTATCTAGCGGACAAAAAGGAATTGTTTGGGTTGATAGTGGCTATATAAAATATTAAAAACAAATTTTGTGGAGGTGCAAAATGAAAATAACAATGACAAAAAACAAAAGGACAAAGCCAGATTTTACTAAACTAGGGTTTGGTAAGTATTTTACCGACCACATGCTAGTAATGCATTATACTGACGGTAAGTGGCAGGAAATAGAGATTGTGCCTTACGGTGATTTTAGCATGGAGCCTTGCACCAATGTACTGCACTATGGACAGGGTATTTTTGAGGGGATGAAAGCGTACAAAGACAAAAAAGGCAACATAACAATGTTCCGTCCCTATGAGAATATGAAGAGAATGAATAAGTCAGCTGAAAGGCTTTGCATGCCCACCTTTGACGAAACAGAAGTTATGGAAGGAATAAAAGAACTTGTAAGAATAGACAGCGACTGGATACCTACCGACGAGGGCACTTCTCTATATATTAGACCTACTATGATAGCCAACGACAAAATGCTAGGCGTACACGCAGCGCACGATTATATTTTCTTTGTAATTCTTAGCCCTGTAGGCAGCTACTACGCTAACGGCCTTGCTCCAACAAGAATAATGATAGAAGAAGAGTTCGTTAGAGCATCTCTTGGCGGAACGGGAGAGTGCAAATGTATGGGTAACTATGCCGCATCCTTGCTTGCAGGGGAACGGGCAAAGAAACTAGGCTATGACCAAGTTCTTTGGCTAGACGGTGCACAAAGAAAGTACATTGAAGAAGTTGGGGCAATGAACATATTCTTTGTTATAGATAATGTAGTAGTAACGCCTGCTTTGGTAGGGTCTATTTTGCACGGTGTAACACGCAAGAGCGTAATAGAGTTCTTGATGTCACACGGTTACAAAGTAGAAGAAAGAAGAATAAGCGTTGAGGAAGTAGTAAAGGCGCAAAAAGAAGGCAGACTAAACGAAGTGTTTGGCACAGGCACTGCCGCAGTTATCTCCCCAGTAGGAGTACTTCATTATAAGGGCGAAGACCTAATAGTTAACGACAACAAAATGGGCAAAATAGCAAGTTATGCCTATGACAACATAACAGGAATACAAAATGGTAGGCTAAATGACGATTATGGTTGGGTTGTTAAGTGCTAATATAAAGGAAAAATTATGGCAAACAAATTCTTAGTTATACCAAATTTGAAAAAAAGCGGTGCGTTAGAAGCGGTTAAAGAAGTGGCAGATTACCTTAACAGTAATAATTGTCAAGTCTTTTGCCTTGAAGAAAAGCATGACCTTTTGGCAGATTACGGCATAAAAGCTATTAGTGATGATGACTTTGACAACATTGATATGGCGCTAGTATTCGGCGGAGACGGCACTTTTTTGGAGAGCGCAAGGCGGCTTAACTACAACAAAATACCGCTAATTGGCATAAATTTGGGTCATTTGGGTTATCTATCTGATGTAGAACCATTTGAGCTAATAGATTCTCTCAAAAGGTTAATTGAAGGGAAGTACACCATAGAAAGGCGCATTGCGCTAGAAGTTATTGACCAAGCTAATAATAGATATTTAGGCTTTAACGAAATGGTTATACACCGTGGAAGTTTGGGGCATATTCTTAGCATAACTGTGGATATTAACAACCAAACAATAGAGTCAATCAGAGCGGATGGCATTTTGGTATCCACTCCTACTGGCTCCACGGCATATAACTTGTCGGCAGGCGGTCCAATTATTTTGCCGTCAGCGCATAGCTTGGTAATAACACCTATTTGCGCCCATTCTTTGGCAGTGCGGTCAATAGTGGTTGGTATAAGTGATACTGTCACTCTTAACATTGGCACATTCCGCGATAACGGCGAGCCAGTGCTTACAATAGACGGTCGGAATGTTAGCGAAATTCCGCAAAATAGCAAATTTATCGTCAAAGTAAGCGATGTTACTATACCAGTAGTTAAGACCAACGAAAATAGTTTTTATATGACACTGCAAAAGAAACTAAACAAAAAATTTGAATAAGGAAGATATGTATAGAGTAGTCAACAAAAAAGAACTTAATAATTTTGTGACAGCCTTGGATATTTTTGCGCCTGCGGTGGCAAAGAGCGCGGAGCCCGGGCAATTTATTATTCTCAGGGTGGACGAAAATGGCGAAAGGGTACCTTTTACGGTGGCTGATTTTGACAGCGAAAATGGCACTGTAAAAATTATTTTTCAGGTGGTGGGAGCAACCACAGAAAAGCTAAATAAACTAAATGCAGGGGACTACTTGCAAGACTTTGTGGGACCGCTAGGCAACGCAACTAAGACAGACGGCATTAAGAAAGTCGCCATAATTGGTGGCGGAGTAGGTTGCGCTATAGCTTATCCCGTTGCAAAAAAACTACATTCTTTGGGGGCAATAGTACACACTATTGCTGGGTTTAGAAACAAAGACTTAGTTATTTTGGAAGAAGAATTTGCAAATGTAAGTGACAAGCTGATTATAGTGACAGATGACGGCAGTTATGGCAGCAAAGGACTAGTAACCGATGCCCTTGAAGAGCTTATCTTAAGCGGAGAAAGCTATGACGAAGTTATTGCTATTGGACCTATTGTTATGATGAAGTTCGTGTCATTACTTACTAAAAAGTACAATATAAAAACCACCGTTAGTATGAGCACGATAATGGTAGATGGCACAGGTATGTGTGGTGGATGTCGGTTAAAAGTAGGGGGAGAAACCAAGTTTGCTTGTGTGGACGGTCCAGAGTTTGACGGGCATTTAGTGGATTTTGACGGCGCGATAAAGAGCGCGAATAAGTTCCGAAAAGACGAGAAAGAGCGTCACGAGCATATATGCAATTTAACAAAGGTATAGCTCCCAAAAGATAAGGCTAATAATAAGTATGACTAATATGAGCAACATTAAGAATAAAGTAGCTACTCAAGCGCCGCAAGAGAGAATAAAAAACTTTTTTGAGGTGGAACTTGGGTATACGGAAAGTCAAGCGATTGACGAAGCTAAGCGTTGCCTTAATTGTAAACACAAGCCCTGTACAACGGGTTGCCCAGTTATGATAGACATACCCTCCTTTATTCAAGAAATCGTAAAGGGCGACTATGAAGAAGGTTACAAAATCATTACAAAATCATCTTCTTTGCCTGCTGTTTGCGGTAGAGTTTGTCCCCAAGAAGTGCAGTGCGAAAGTTTGTGTGTCAGGGGCAAAAAAGGTGAGAGCGTGGCTATTGGTAAACTGGAGCGTTTTGTTGCCGATTATCACCTAAAAAATAATAACAAAAATGTTAACAAAGTGCCAGGCAACGGTCACAAAGTGGCAATCATTGGTTCGGGACCCTCTGGACTTACTTGCGCAGGCGACCTTGCTAAATTAGGCTATGAAGTAACTGTATTTGAAGCTTTGCACACCGCAGGCGGAGTTATGGTTTATGGCATACCGGAGTTTCGTCTTCCAAAGGATATTGTGCGGAAAGAAATAGACAATCTAAAGGCGCTTGGGGTGGACATTCAAACTAACATTGTTATTGGCAAGACTTATGCTATTGATGAGCTTTTTGATAGCGGTTTTGAAGCGGTGTTTATTGGGAGCGGAGCAGGACTGCCCAAGTTTTTGGGTATTGCTGGTGAGAATTATAACGGGGTATATTCTAGTAATGAGTTCCTTACCAGGGTGAACCTTATGAAGGCATATCAAGATAGTTCCGATACTCCAATACAGCGCGCAAAGCGAGTAGCGGTAGTTGGTGGGGGCAATGTGGCAATGGATGCGGCGAGAAGCGCCAAAAGACTGGGCGCTGATACTGTCTATATTGTTTATCGCCGTTCAGAAAGCGAGTTACCTGCTAGGATAGAAGAAGTTCATCACGCCAAAGAAGAGGGGATAATCTTCAAAATGCTAACAAATCCCATAGAAATTATTGGGGACGAAAACTATTTTGTAAAGGGCATTAGGTGTCGGGAAATGGCGCTTGGTGAGCCTGACAAAACGGGCAGAAGAAGCCCTATAGAAAAAATGGGCAGTGATTTTGTGTTAGATGTAGAAGAAGTTATTCTTTCTATCGGCACTTCGCCTAATCCACTAATAAAGAACACCACAAAGGGACTAACTGTGCAAGAATGGGGTGGCATTATTGTGGACGAAAATGGCAAGACGAGTAGAGAAGGTGTTTATGCAGGTGGAGATGTGGTCAGTGGCTCTGCCACAGTAATATTAGCAATGGGCGCTGGCAAAAAAGCAGCTAGCGCAATAGATAGTTACATAAGGAAAAAATGATAAAAAACCGTTGGTACCGCTTGGATAATTCAGCAATGATTTATCCCATGGTAATTACACTAAAATCACAAAGTTTGTACAGGCTGGGAGTGGCTCTTAAAGAAGATGTTGACAAGGCGCATTTAAGCTCTGCCGTTAATTCTGCCCTAGAAAGGTATCCTTTTTATAAAGTAGAACTAAAACGGGGCTTTTTTCGGCATTATTTAGACGAAAATCCCCTTACTCCCATTGTAGAAGAAGATGACGGCGCGCTACTTAAAATACTAAACTTTAGACATAACCGCAACTATCTTATCAGGGTGACATACTTCAAAAAAAGAATTTTTATTGACTACTTTCACGGACTGTGTGACGGAAACGGCGCATTGGAATTTTTGAAAACCACACTTTATTATTACTTTAAGTTAAAAAATGAGCCCATTAGCAAGAATGGCATAATTACGCTATCTAGTGAGAGAAAAGCAGGCGAAATAGAAGATGCCTTTCAAAAATATTATAAGAAGTTTAATTTGGCAGACGGTACCAAAAAAATGCTTGGAGAAAGTGCGTACGGCATAAAAAGCAAGCAGTTTAGCGGTACTGGATATGGTCTTATTCAAGGGATGGTAAGTACAGAATCCTTACTTGCCGCTTCTCGCGAGCACTCCACAACAATTACCGTGCTACTTTCGGCATTAGCTATGCTTTCCGTTGCGAAAAGTTATGACTTGTCCAAGCAAAAGGGAAGTTTGACGGCGTTTATACCTATCAATTTACGCAAATTTTTCCCAACAGATACTCTAGGGAATTTTACGGTATTCGCTAAATGTGTGATACCAAAAGATACTGCGCCTACGCTGGAAGACTATATTGATGTGTTAAAAGTAAAGCTGAGCAACCAATTGCAAATGGACGAGTTACAAACAAAACTTAGCTTTACATCCCTAATGGACAAAATGACATTTTTCCGTTATTTGCCCCTTGGATTTAAGGCTTTTATATCAAAAATCGGCAGAGCGTTTAGTTTCCGCCCCAAGCAAACTATGATTATTAGTAACCTTGGCAAGATAAACATTACGGGAGAAAGAATCGACCACTTTATGTTCAACCTTAATTGTAGCGCAAAAACCCCCATAAACATGGGCATAATTACCTTTGAAGACAAAACAGTTGTTGCCTTTAGTAGAAAGCTAATAGAAACGGAAGTAGAAAAGAACTTTTTCCGTCAATTATCTAACCTTTGTGGCGAAGTGACGGTGGAAAGTAACTTTAGGGAGGACTGTGATGTACTGTGAGCATTGCAAGGTAAAAGTAGGATGTCAAAGTGACCATTGCCCCCTTTGTAAACAAAAATTAGATGTTTGCGCAGAATGTGAGCAAGTATTCCCCACTCCCAAAGTGTACAAAAGACTTAGCACAAAGTTTTCTTTTATCTATACCATAATTATTGCGCTAATTACATTGACTTGCTTGACCATAAATATTCTTACCAACCCAGATTTTATGTGGAGCATCATTGTACTTGTTTGCTTGGTTTATGTGTTTTATCTAGTTAGATTTACTTTTATCTCTCAAGGGCGGTTTAACGCAAGAGTGTTCGGACAGGCGCTTATGCTTACCGTAGTTTTTTTCTGCGTTAGATTCTTTGTCGGTGGCAACCATTGGATATTTATTACTTGGTTACCACTTGTGTACTTTGTAAGTGAGCTTCTCTTAGCAGCCTACATGATAACAAATAAGCACAGAGCGCGCAAAAACATAATTACACTAATAACGCTTAGCATAATGGGAGTAGTGCCCACAATAGTTGCTTTTGGTCTGGATATTGCAGTAAAATGGCCAAGCATCGCTGTGACTTCTTTTTCACTAGCGTTGATACTATTTAGCCTAATACTGGGTAGGAAAATAATAATTGGAGAACTAAAAAGGTATTTTCACCTATAATTATATTAGATACTTCTTTTTCTTAAACAACTTATAAACACCCCTTTCACGCCAAAAGTTTATGTACTTTGACAGTTCTTTTTTGTCAAAGGGCTTACCGTGGATAGGGTAGAGCATTTTTATATCGTCCATTGCAATAATTTTTTCCCAACTTTTGAGCAGTTCAAATTTGTTTTCAAGCCATAGTGGGAAGTGCTTTGTGGACGGAATGCCGTTCATAGCAATGTCCCCACAAAACAGTATATTGCCGTATTTTATGCCCATATCTGCGTTAGTGTGACCGGACAGCTCAACGAATTCAATGCCGTATTCTTGCAACGGTTGAGTTTTGTAGTCTAGCACCTTGTCGCTAAATACCGCTGGGAAGCATTGAGTTGTTTCCACAAAAATTACACTTATATAAGAAGTAAAAAGGTTGGTTAGGCTAGAAATATAAACATTCATATCGTTTTTGCCTGCTTCTAGTCGCGCTTTGCCTTTTTCGTTATAAATAAGTTGGATGTTAGGGTTGTTTTTTATTAGTTCCTTTGCGAAACCTGCGTGGTCAGCATGCATGTGTGTCAGAGCCAAATATTTTATATTCTCAAGCGCAATTCCTTGCTTGTTTAGCCCGGCAATAAATTTTTTGTAAGTCCACTTGTAACCTGTATCTATAAGGCAATAGTTGTCACCAACTGGCAAAAGATAATTGTTAAAAAACTTGCTCCCAACATTTTTTATATTCATTTTCCCTCCAAACATAGCTGTAACGGTTGTAAAAAAATTATTAGCCTATATTATTATAGTTCAATTATTATATCCTAATGTTAAAAGATCGCGAAGTCTAAGTCAAGTATTATTCACTTACTTCGGGTTCGGGCGGTTCTTCTAAGTATGTTACCGTGACATCTGTATCTGCAAAAGGATTAGTTACTGTAGTAAAGTAAAAGGGCAAAGCAAGGTTAGTTACCGCACTGCCTTTTATAGACAAACTATAGATGTACTTGAGTTTTGAATTTATAGTAAAAGTAAGGGAGCTAAGCGCGCTACAGTCTTCAAAAACACCACTAACAATTTCTATCACGCTGTCAGGCACTGCAATACTTGATAGTGACGAGCATCCTTTGAACAAATCTATTTTCAGGCTGTCCACACTGTCTGGAATGATAAAAGTAACCAAACTTGAACAGTTTTGAAAGCTTTGTTTGCCAAGGTCGGTGATTTTTTGTGGGAAATTGTTAATTGTAACAAGGTTAGTGCATCCCTTAAAGCTAAACCACCCTAGAGCAACCATTTCATTGCCTTCTTCAAAGTCTACAGTGTGAAGATTGTTGCAGTTTTCAAAGCTGTTTTGCCCTAGTATAGATATGGAACTAGGTATATACACTTGCACAATTTGTTTGCCTTGGAAGCCGAAGTCAGATATTTTTTTTATGGGGATATTATTATATCCGTTAGGAAGTCTAAGCACGCTTGCGTTAAAGGTATTGCTAGCAGAAATTGCATAAAACTTATTATTATTGTCGTCAGTGTTAAGCTCAAAGTTAAAATTGTCAAAAGCTGTATGGTTGCCTACATTATCCAGCCATTTAGCATAGAGAGTAAGCGTTTTTATAAAGACTGAGTTAACTCTCCAGTTGTAAGGTGTGGTAAACTCCTTATCAAGGTACCAACAGTCAAAGGTGTATCCTAGTTTGGTAGGATTAGTTTGTGGACGGTTAATAGAAGTGCCCCTAATGCCAGAAATGGTCGATGTTTCTGTGCCGCCGTTAGCGTTAAAACTTATTGCGATTGGCACATAAACTATTTTGTATTCATACATACCATAGACGGTTAGACCAGTGGTAATATTGTTTAGGTGTTCTTGTTTTAGTGCTTCTTTCTTTCCGTCAACAAAAACTATCCATTCTTTGGAAATAATTGTTTTTTCTATACCTTCTATGTGATTTGCATACCAGTCAGGCAGTGACGGTACTTCACTTATAGATAAGCTTTGATTATATTCAAGTGGTATTGTTTTGTGCAATGATTGTACATTATCTTTTTCATACCTTAGCACGAACTTAACTGACGGGGGACTTTTTATAGCGCTCACAACGAATTGCTTAGTTTTGGTTACCACTTCTCCGTCAATCACTGTGGAGCAGTAAACAACAACGGTATAAACATAGTCAATTTGTACCGTTATTGTACGATTGTTCTTTACATCCACTTCGTTGTTTTCTTGGTCAAAAACCTTTGCCCGAATGGTAAGATTATATTCGCTTGCTAGCTTTTCATAATTTTTTATAGAGTAAATTAGGGTGTATTCGCCCTCCTCAATGTCGCCAACATCGTCAGCAATAATAACAAGATTGTTGAAGGTGTTAGCTGTGCAACCAAAAAAAATGCACAAGCATATGAATATTAAAAAAATAAATAAACATTTTTTTCTCAACAAGACCGTTACCTCACAAAAATTATCTATGATAATTATACACAATCTGATAACTTTAGTAAACAGTTTGGGTAACATAGATAAAAATTACCACCCCAAAATACGGCAATATAGGGCAGTAAGGTAAAAAATGCGAGTGGATATGACAAAATATGTAATAATGTTACAAAGTGAGTTTTTTTGTGGACAACTATGCATAAATGTGGATAACTTTTTGCATAAATGTGGACAACCTATGATATTTTGCCTTTTCCACATCAAAAAAATCCACTATGGGTGCCTAAAGTTGGCATGAATTCTTGATATAAACTAATGATGTGATTGACAATTATTTTTTTGTCCTATAGAATAAATATACAAAAAATTGGAGCAACTTATGACAGCGCAGAATATAGAACGGAGCTTAATTACTACCTATCGCAAAAAAATATACTCTAGGTTCGTTTCTGCTATTAAAGAATACAAACTAATTAGTGACGGCGACAAAATTGCTGTGTGTATTTCTGGCGGAAAGGACAGTATGCTCCTTGCTAAGTGCTTCCAAGAACTAAAAAAACACGGCAAAGATAATTTTGATGTTGTATACCTTGTTATGAATCCAGGTTACAATGATATAAACTTACAAACGATAATCAATAATGCCAAACTTATGGAAGTACCCGTACAAATTTTTGAGTCCAATATTTTTGATGTAGCTAACAGCCTTGACGACAATCCCTGTTATATGTGCGCAAGGATGCGCAGAGGGTTCCTTTATAGCAAAGCAAAGGAACTGGGCTGCAATAAGATAGCTCTTGGGCACCATTTTGACGATGTTATAGAAACAATACTTATGGGAGTGTTTTACAACGGGCAAATACAATCTATGATGCCTAAACTAAAAAGTACCAATTTTGAGAATATGGAGCTTATACGCCCCCTTTATAAGGTGAGAGAAAAAGATATTATTAACTGGTCGAAGTATAACGACCTAAGTTTTATACAATGCGCCTGTCGTTTTACGGAAAGAACTGCAAATGGTGACGGTACAGGGGAATCTATACGGCAAAATATGAAAGAACTTATCAAAGAAATGGAAAAGACCAATCCCAATGTCGCCTACAGCATTTTCAAAACTTCTTACAATATAAAGTTAGATACAGTAATCGGATACAAAAAGAAGGGGATTAGCTATAACTTTCTTGACTGGTATGACGAATAATCCTAGTGATTTTAATTAAAAATGTTCTATATTATTGACAAAGGAGCGTATCAAAGAGTATGCTCTAATTAAGTATATTTTTATTGCTAAAGGAGATACAAATTGCGAAAACTAATTGCTATAGGTGAAGCTCTAATTGACTTTATCCCCAAAGAAAAGGGTGTGAAATTAAGCGAAGTTGTTAACTTTGAAAGGCATTGTGGCGGAGCGCCAGCGAATGTTGCGGCAACATATGCATTCTTAGGTGGCAGTGCTAATATGCTGACCAAGCTAGGAAAGGACGCTTTTGGTGATTTTATTATAAAAACGCTCCAAGAAAAGGGAGTGGATACAAGCATTATACTTAGAACTGACGAAGCCAACACATCACTAGCCTTTGTCAGCTTGGACAGCAGCGGGGATAGAGATTTTGCTTTTTACCGCAAGCCTGGTAGCGATATGTTACTAGAAAGTAGTGAGCTTAATAAAAAATGGTTTGACGGCAACATACTGCATTTTTGTTCCGTAGATTTGGTAGAATGTCCCATGAAATATGCCCACATCACCGCTATAGAATACACCAAAGCAAGTGGGGGAATAATATCTTTTGACCCCAATTTGCGTTTTCCGCTGTGGAATGATATAGAAGAATTAAAAAACACTGTGCTTAAGTTCTGCCGTTATGCGGACATTATTAAGGTTAGTAATGACGAAGTGGAGTTCTTAACGGGCTGTGCTGATTTGCAACAAGGCGCAAGAATGCTACTTAGTTTGGGCGCAAAGATAGTAATTGTTACAATGGGAAGCAAGGGAGCCTTTGCACTGACCAAAAGTTATGTAACTACCGTTGACGCTTTCAAGGTGGAAAAGGTGGTTGACACCACTGGGGCAGGAGATATTTTTATCGGTTCATTTTTGTATTATATGGACAAGAAAGATATAAGTATTGATAATAGCGAAGCAGTAAATGACGCGCTAAAGTTTGCGAGCAAAGCAAGTTCTCTTTCCGTTCAAGTCAAGGGAGCCAATTTTGACAAAGTAAAGTTATTTGAGTATATGGGGGTAAGTAATGAATAATTCTGTAATAGAACTAATAGGTAGCACTCCACTAGTGGAACTGAAAGGCTACCAAGATAAGTATAACTTGCAAGCAAGAATATTTGCTAAGCTTGAAAGAAACAATCCATTCGGCAGTGTAAAGGACAGAATTGCCCTTGCTATGATAGTGGACGGAGAAAGGCATGGTAAAATAAATAAGGATACAGTAATTATTGAACCGACAAGCGGAAACACAGGTATTGCTCTTGCCGCCGTTTGCGCCCAAAGGAAATATCGTCTTATACTAACAATGCCAGAAACTATGAGTGTAGAAAGACGCAAATTATTGCTTGCCTATGGTGCAGAAATTGTTCTAACTGCGGGAGCGCTCGGTATTAAAGGTGCGGTTGACAAGTCCCTAGAGATAGCAAATGGTATCCCAAACAGCTTTATTCCCGACCAGTTCTCCAATCCAGCCAATCCGAAGGCGCATAGACAAACTACAGGCGTAGAGATATACCAAAGTACCAGTGGCAATGTGGATATTTTTGTGGCAGGAGTTGGTTCTGGCGGAACTATTAGCGGAACGGGGGAGTATCTTAAAGAAAAAAACAGCAACATAAAAGTTGTGGCGGTGGAGCCTTTTTCTTCTCCGCTACTAAGTAAAGGCGTAGCAGGTCCGCACAAAATACAAGGAATTGGAGCAAACTTTGTGCCAAAGAACCTTAATAAAGATATTTTGGACGAAGTAATTGCTGTACAGAATGAAGATGCTTTTACTACTGCTAGGGAAGTAGCAAAGTCCGATGCAATTCTTGCAGGCACCTCATCCGGAGCGGCGCTCTTTGCTGCAAAGGAGCTTGCTTTGCGCGCGGAAAACGCAGGTAAAATAATCGTTGTAATATTCCCTGACGGCGGAGAAAAATATCTTTCTACTGAGCTATTTAATTACGAAGTGTAAGAAAGAGTTGTTTAACTAGGGAGTGTAAAGAGTATAATTGTTTAACTCGGAAGTGAAAAGAGTATAATTGTTTAACTCGGAAGTGTAAAGAATATAGTTGCTCAACTCGGAAGTGTAAAGAGTATAGTTGTTTCACTACTAAGTGTAAAAACAAAATAAAAAAAGGTGGGGCGTGGCGAATGTCGTGCCTTTTTTTGGCAAAAAAATACGCCCCCGTATCCGAAGGCGTAAATTCTCATTGATAGGTAGGTGCTTTATGAAAGCATTCCGCGTAGTTTCTTTGCGGTGCTTATTCTTTGCAAAGCTAGCATGTATGCACCAAGACGCATTGTAACGCCATTTACAGAATAAATGTTGTACACTTCATTGAAGGCTTTAGTCATAAACTTTTCTAAAATTTTGTTAATGTCCGTTTCGTCCCAGTAGAATGATTGCAAGTTTTGTACCCATTCGCAATAGGACACAACAACTCCGCCAGCGTTGGCAAGAATGTCAGGAACAACGATAATACCACGATTCTTCAGCACTTCGTCACCGTCCACTGTTGTGGGGCCGTTCGCGCCTTCTACAATAAGTTTTGCTTTGAGTTGCTCTGCAACTTTGCCGTCAATTTGGTTTTCTAGGGCAGCAGGAACTAGCACATCACAATCTGTTAGCAATAGTTCGTCATTGGTAATGTGAGCTACACCTTCTTTTTTGTAATCTTTGAGAAGATACTTTCCACCTTGTAAGAAAGCAATAATTTCTGGAATGTCAAGTCCACTTGGACAATAAACTCCTTCGCTTACATCACTTACCGCTACAACTTTGCAACCTAATTGAGCCAAAAGTTTGGCACTGATGCTACCAACATTGCCCATGCCCTGCACAGCAACGGTACTGGAAGAAACATCTCTTCCTAATTTTTCCAAAATCATTTTGGTAGTAATCATAATGCCACGACCTGTAGCTTCTGCTCTGCCTAAGGAGCCACCTAGCTCAATATGCTTGCCTGTAACAACGCCTGGAACTGTGTAACCTTGAACTGTGCTGTATGTATCCATAAACCAGTCCATAACTTGGGCGTTAGTACCTACATCGGGCGCGGGGATATCATTATGGGGTCCGACAATGGGCATAATCATAGTTGTGTACTTGCGTGTAAGACGCTCAAGTTCGTTTTGGGAAAGTGTCCTTGGGTTGACTTTAATGGCGCCTTTGGCTCCGCCGTAAGGAATATTAACAACGGCGCACTTAAAGGACATCCAAGCGGCAAGCGCTTTGACTTCGTCCATGTTGGCATCTTGATGGTATCTGATACCGCCCTTACCGGGACCGCGAGTTGTGCTGTGTTGTACGCGATATCCTTCAAATACTTTTATGTTGCCGTCATCCATCAAAACGGGGACAGACACCTTCAATTCTCTTTCCGGATATTTAATAGTTTCATAGTCGTTAGCAACCATTCCAAGATTATTTGCTGCTTCGTCAAGAACTTTTAAGAAATTATCGTATGGGTTATAGCTTTTCATCTTTTGACCTCTCAATATTTTAGATTTAGTAGTAACATTTATACGATTATAATACTTATAATAAAGTAATGCAATAAAATGAAACCAAAAAAACTAAAAAAGTGAAATATATTTGGA
>CAYJBW010000032.1:0-15489 GCA_964368255.1 uncultured Christensenella sp. | reverse complement strand
ATTTTTGTCAATGCAATCTCTACTGATAATTACTTTGAATACCGAACTGTCAGATGGTATATCATACATAATATCTAGCATTGCATTTTCTACAATAGACCGTAGTCCCCTAGCTCCTGTCTTTAGTTTGATAGCTTTTTGAGCAACAGCGCGCAAAGCATCTTCGGTGATTTCCAGTTCCACATTATTTAGTTGAAACATTTTTTTGTACTGCTTAATAATAGCGTTTTTCGGTTCGGTAAGTATTCTAACCAGGTCTTCTTCTGTTAATGGAACAAGTGCCGCAACTATTGGCAATCTGCCCACAAACTCCGGTATTAGACCGTACTTTATTAGGTCATCTGGTTGCAAATCACGGATATTTTCGCTATAAATATTCTCTCTATCCTTTAAGCTGCCGCCAAAACCTAGAGAAGAATTATCCTTTCTTTTGTCTACAACTTTTTCTAGTCCCACGAAAGCTCCGCCACAAATAAACAAAATGTTAGTTGTGTCAATTTGTATAAAATCTTCTTGGGGGTGCTTCCTTCCGCCATGCGGTGGAACATTGGCAACCGTTGCTTCCAAAATCTTTAATAGTGCTTGTTGTACTCCTTCGCCGCTCACATCTCTGGTTATGCTTACATTTTCTGTTTTGCGACAAATTTTGTCGATTTCGTCAATATAAACTATGCCTTTTTCTGCTTTTTTTACATCGCCATTTGCCGCTTGAATAAGTTTTAGAAGAATGTTTTCTACATCTTCGCCCACATACCCTGCTTCAGTTAGCGTGGTGGCATCTGCCACACAGAAAGGCACATTTAGTATATCGGCAAGTGTTTTTGCAAGCAAAGTTTTGCCACTTCCGGTAGGACCTAGCATAAGCACATTGCTTTTTTCTAGTTTTACGCCAGTACTATCATTAGCGGTGTCTTGTATCCTTTTGTAATGGTTATATACGGCAACGCTTAGTACTTTTTTTGCGCTTTCTTGCCCTACTATGCTTTCGTCAAGTAGTTTCTTAATATCACGCGGTGTGGGCAACTTGTCAACAGGAGTAACAGTTTCTGTGCTTTTTTCTGCAAAATTACTCTCAAAAATTTCCGTTGCGCGTGCTATACACAAATTGCAAATAGAAACACCTTGAGTGCCTGCAATCAAAGTCACTGCATCGTCCTTTGTTCTTCCGCAAAAAACGCATTTATTACTGTCAACTTCTATTCTTGTAATCATACTTTTTTACATCTCCTTGCGAGTTTTATAAACCCCGTCAATAATACCATAATCCTTAGCAGCTTCTGCATCCATATAGTAATCTCTATCCACATCTTTGGCTACTTTTTCTATTGGCTGAGAAGTGTTCCCTGCAAGAATTTTATTCATTTTTTCTCTAGTTTTCAAAATATGCTCGGCGACAATAGCTATTTCTGAAGCTTGCCCAGAAACACCGCCAGATGGCTGATGTATCATAATTTCGCTATTAGGTAAAGCAAAACGCTTACCTTTCGTACCCGAACTAAGCAAAAATGCTCCCATACTCGCGGCAAAGCCCACACAAATCGTGCTAACATCGCACTTTATAAAGTTCATTGTGTCATAGATTGCCATGCCGTCAGTAACAGAACCGCCCGGGCTGTTGATATATAAGAAAATATCCTTAGTTGGGTCTTTAGTTTCCAAGTAAAGCAGTTGTGCTACTACACTACTTGCAGTTTGGAAATCTATTTGTCCCGTCAAAAAAATTATTCTATCTTCCAACAAACGAGAGTACAAATCATAGGTTCTTTCGCTTCTGGCATCTTTTTCTATAACATAGGGTATCGGCATATTATCTCCTTATTTATATGAATTATTACTCGATTGTGTTATTTTCCTTTAAGAAAGCAATCAATTTGTCAAAAACTATTTGGTTAGCTTCATAGTTTACTCTGTCTGCTGTCTTTTCTTCATCGGTAAGTCCTTCAATTTTTGCGCTAACTTCTTCTGGCTTTACTTCTATTTTTTCTGCCCTTACTAGCGCTTCCATAACCAAACGAGTTTTGATATTTTGGGTAGCTTCCGCTTTCTTTTGCTCGCGCATTTCTTCAATAGATGTACCTGTGTACTTTAGATAATCAGCTAATTTTAGTCCGTATTGAGTCATGCTTTGTTCCAGTTCATGTAGGCGATAGTCAAGCTCTTCTTCTATCATACACTCAGGTATGTCAATTTCTGTAGCGTCAGTTATTGTGCTAAAAATTTCATTTTCCAGTTGATATTCTGCATTTTTTGCTTTGTTTGGTGCTAGTTCTTTAGCAATCTTATCTTTATACTCTGCTACGGTGTTTAGTTCGTCATCAATATCTTTTACGAACTCGTCATCAAACACGGGCAATTCTTTGTGCTTAATCTCTTTAACTTTCACTGCAAAAACTGCTACTTTGCCAGCAAGTTCTGGAGTGTACTCTTTAGGGAAAGTAACGGTAATATCTTTACTTTCGTCCTTCTTCATACCTACCATTTGCTCTTCAAAGCCGGGAATAAAGTTGCCACTGCCAATTTCTAGTGTTTGGTCTTCCGCTGTGCCACCGTCAAACTTAACGCCGTCTACGCTTCCGCTGTAGTCAAGAGTTATTATATCTCCGTTTGCAACTTCACCGTCTTTTTCTACCATTCTGGCTCTTTCTGTAAGAGTTTTGTTGATAACAGCGTTTATGTCTTCTTCGGTAACTTCAGATGCTTGCTTTTTGAATGTTAGTCCCTTGTACTTACCAAGTTCAAATTCCGGACGGATAGCAACGGTAATAACTGCCTTAAGTCCTTCGCTGCTAACTTCTTGCAATTCAACATTGGGTCTTCCTACAATATCTAGCTTGTCCTTTTCTATTATCTCACTAAAACACCTATTTAATGCTTCATCTGTGGCATCTTCATAAAAGAATTCTGCGCCAAAACGATTTACTAGTACATTCATAGGTACTTTTCCCTTTCTAAAACCTTCCAAACTGTACTTATACTTATTCTTTGTATAAACAGTCTTTATGTCTTTTTCCCATTCTTCTTTTGCAACATTGATTGCAATTTCTACCTTAGATTTGCTTAGATTTTGTATTGAATACTCCATTGTGTATACCTCCGATTTTGTCTACATTAGTAAAATAGTCATATTATAATATCATATATATAATATTATTGCAAATTATATCGTGAAAATTTGTTATAAAATTAGTAAAAAATGCTAATTTTGTATATCAGCTATTGTCTTAGCCGGCTTGGCTACATAGCGCATTTGGTCGGGGTGTTCTGTAAATCTTTGATGCCCACCGTCCCAAGAATATCTAATAAAACCAAGTTCACCATTTCTGTGCTTAGCAATGTCCAGCATTATGGGAGAATTCTTTTTATCATTTTCGTCTTCCCTTGACAAGAACATTACTATATCTGCGTCTTGCTCAATGGCTCCTGACTCTCTAAGGTCGCTTAGCTGTGGTATTTTTTCCTTTCTAGACTCAATGCCACGGGACATTTGGCTAAGAAGAATTAGCGGACACTTAAGTTCTTTAGCAATAATTTTCATTTTTCTGCTTACATCAGCTACTTCCACCTGCCTGTTATCGGCATTCTTTTTGCTACTTTCCATTAGTTGCAAGTAGTCCACAATGATTAGGTCAATATTCTTTATTCCCCTTTCCTTGTCGTTGCTTAACCTACGGCACTGGGAAATAATATCTTCAGCGGTAATTAGCGAGCTGTCATTTATGTATATTTTGCTGTTTGATACCGTCCTAACCGCCTTCCAAAGCTGTGTTTTTCCGTCCCCGATAAGTTCGCCTGCGTTAATCTCATCCATGCTTACATTGGACATGTTGCAAAGTATTCTTTGCGTTAGTTGAATTGCGGGCATTTCTAGTGAAAAAACTGCAATAGTTTTGGGTTGCTCTGTGTTTTTGGATATGTTCGCAGCAAGATTAAGCGCAAAAGCCGTTTTTCCTACTGACGGACGCGCCGCAAGAATAATCAAGTCACCCTTTTGTAAGCCGTTAGTTAGCTTGTCAAACAGTGGCATTCTTGTCATTAAGCCCCTAAACGCGTTCTTGTCCTTAGCTATTGCATTTAATCTTTCCATAACTTCTGTGGCAGGTTCTGCAATGTGACGGAGCTCATCTAAATTTTCCGACTTAGATATATCAAAAATTTCTTTTTCGGCAAATTCAAGCACATCTTTGGACTCTTCGCCCGAATATGCCATTTCTATAATTTTGTTACAACGCTCTATTATCGTTCTTAGTAAGTAATCACGCTTTAGTATGGACAAATATTGATAGTAGTTAGCGCCTGACGGTAGCATCCCTACCAAATCCGTTAGATAGTTAAGAGTGTTCTCATCAGCATTTCCCATTCTTACCATGCGGTCATTAACTGTTATTATGTCGATTGCCATATCGTCAGAATATAGCTCTTTCATTGCCGAAAAAATCTTCTTGTTTATCTTGTTATAAAAGGCATCGAGAGCAAGCAAAGTAATGGTATTGCCAGCTACTGTGCCGTCAATTAGTATACAACAAAGTAAGGACTGTTCCGCTTCCAAATTATTGGGGAAAACCTTGATTTTTTTCAAATTCTCATCTTTTGCTTTAGCCATTCTTTACTTCCTTTTTTCTTAAAACCACTAATAATAGCGGAACAATGCAAACGACAAGTGCCAAAGCTATCGCCAAAATGTACCAGTTGGTGGTATTGGGCGAACTTTGTGTCAAAATTACTTGTCTGTCAAATGTGTCCATTGTCATGGTGTAAGAGTGTGTATAAATATTTCGCGATGTCAAAAACTTAGTTTCGTCCGCATTGCTTTTTATTATCTTGTAGGGTGTACCATAGGTATAATTAAAAAGAATTCTTTCCGAGGGTATTTGGAACTCTTTGCATAGCTCCACCAGACTATAAACTGTTTGACCAGGTATTTTTACCTTGGAAAAAACGGTGTTAATTGTACTTGTGTATTCATTAAAGAAAAAGTTCTTGCTTTCCTTAGGACTGCTGCCCCCTTGCATATAGCCATCAATTCCATTCGCTATATAAAGGTCGGATTTGCTGTCATACTTTACCGAAGCCACAAGTTTAGCATTTTCTGTATCTTCTGTTATCGTAGCATAATTCCTTATAGTAAAGAACAGTCTAAGCGCAAGTATTAGCTCGCTTTTGTTGTCGCTTTCACTTTCTTCCGCCCTAGTTGCGCAAAAATCTCTGTCAAAAGTAATTTCATAAGCAAAGTACATTCCCGAAGAATAAAGCGTGTAGTCGTGATAAGCTATCAACACATCAAAGCCTTCTTGCAAGGAATAACCGCTTGTAGAAAGAGTATTTATATCCCCTTCTGCTATTTCTTTTTCGTTCACAGCAAAGGCTAGCGCCGGAGAAACCGTTATGCTAGCAATAATAGTGACAATAAATATAAGTATTAAAGCAGTTTTTCTCAACAATTTACTCCTTTAGCGATTCGCTAAGTTCTTTTATCAAACCGCAAAATTCTTTCATAGCACTTTCAAATGCGTCCCTTTTAGTCAAATCAATATCAACTAGCTTTAGTATGTCCATTGGGTATAAGCTACTGCCTGCGCTAAGAAGCTTTTGGTACTTAGCAACAGTACTGCTGTCACTTAGTATCATATTAGCAATATTTATGGCGCAAATAATACCCGTTGAATACTGATAAACATAAAAATCACGGTAAAAATGGGGTATTCTTGACCACTCGTACCCTATATTCTCGTCAGTGATTACGCCATCGCCATAGTACTCTTTATTAAGCTTACTATAGTATTCTGTCATATTCTCTACGCTTAATGCTTCTCCGCTTTCTATCACCCCATGGCTAAACTTCTCGAACTCCGCAAACATCGTTTGACGGAAAAGCGTAGTTCTAATCATATCGATATAGTACGACAGTAAATACTGTCTTTCCTTACCTGCAGCGGACTTTAACATATGCTTTATTAGTAACACTTCATTAACCGTGCTAGCTATTTCTGCTACAAAGATAACATATCCTGCCTTTTCGTAACACTGACTGCGGTTGCTATAAAAGCTGTGCATAGCATGTCCCATTTCGTGTGCTATAGTAAAAATATCGTGCGTTGTTCCCCTATGGTTAAGTAGAACATAAGGATGAGTACCATACACTCCGAAGGAATATGCTCCGCTACGCTTGTTTTTTGTCTCCAAAACATCAATCCAACCCTCATTTTTAGCAGATAACAAGGTATCCACATATTCTTTGCCCAGTGGCGCAAGCGCATCAACAACAATGTTGTAGGCTGTTTCGTAGTCCGTTAGTTCGTTTTTGTCCTTAACTATTGGCACATACATATCATACATGTGCATTTTGTCTAGGTTTAACGCTTTTTTCCGCAAGTTAACATACTTATGAAGATACGGAGTATATTTTTTTACCACAGCAATAAGATTATTATAAACCTTAATTGGGATAACATTGCCATCTAAAGCCCTTTCCAAACAAGACTTATACTTGCGTGTTTTTGTCCAAAAATAGTCTTGCTTTACATTGCCAGAATAATTCGCCGCCAATGTATTTGCCATGCTCTTATAAGCGTTATAGACAGCATTATAGGCATTTTCTCTAACAGTTTGGTCGGGGTTTTGTAGCATTACAGAATATAGTCCGTGGCTAAGTTTTTGCATTTTGCCGTTAACTTCTATCTCGCCTAAATCAATATCCACATTGTCGAACATCCCAAAAATATTGCTAAAATCATTGGAAAAAGTGGTGACATTAGCTAGGATTACTTCTTCTTTGGGAGAAAGTAACCGCTTTTTGTTCCTGATAAGAGAATCAATATACATAGAATAATACTCGTACTTGTCGCTGTCACGCATTTTTAGTAGTTCTTCTTTCTTAAAGTTAGCAACTGTTGGGCTAATAAAGGAACACACCGAAGAAAATGTAGAAGATAGTATCGTCACTTTGTCAAGTAGCTCCGAGTACTTGGTTTTTGACTTGTCTTCGTCACTTTTTAGGTGTACAAAAACATACAATTTTTCTAATTTATAGGAGATTTTACTTTGCACTAAAAAGCACTCTATGGCGTTATTTATGCTCAATTTGCCCTTAAATGTGGCAATTTCTTTGAATCCTGCGGTAATATCGTCAAAATAAGAAGAGATTTCCTCTTCTTTCATAATGTCTTCTACTTTCCAAATATATGCCTTGTCGACATCCTTTCTCGATAAAATTTCCAAAGTGTGACTCCTTATAAATTATATTTTACATTATAATAGATATTATATGCCTAAGTCAAGTTTGATTTGTTATGTAAATTAGTATTCCCCATTTGACTAAATATTCATAAAAAAAGTGCCTTACAAAAAAATGCACCCACTCTGATATACAATACCGAATCGGCTTGAGAACAGGTGACTCCTCTAAGGTTTCCTTATAACACATCCTGAAATTCGCTTAGTGCTGCTGCGATCAAGCTCTGACACGATTCACGACACAAAATTGTACAAGACCTTATTATCAACATTCCTTATTCCCATCGGCTTTCCATACTGTGTACCTCGGTGGGCGTTCGACCTCGCTATAGCGGATTGCGAGTTACAGGGCACCGCTAGCTCCCCATCTAGCATCACCGATATTATAACCACTTTTTATAAATAAATCAAGTGTTTTGTACTTGGCGCTGTACCGATTAAGAAAAATTGGAACCGTTATTCCCACTCTACTGTTTCTCCGAACAAACTTAAACAAATCTTTTCTTTAAGTAGTGGTATTCCCTCTCCAGTTTTCGCGCTAATTACTACAACATTTTCTTTGTCAGGTAGCAGATTACTTTCTGCTTTGTCACATTTGTTTAGCACGGTAATAATTGGTATCTTATCAGCATTTAATGATTTTAGCACTTCCATAACTACATCAAATTCTTTAATAATATCTTTGCTTTCGCCGTTTACCACATGAAGTATTAGGTCGGAATACTGCGTTTCTTCTAGTGTGCTTTTGAATGCGTTAATAAATTCGTGCGGTAACCGAGAAATAAATCCCACTGTATCAACTAGCAAAAACTCTTTTTTCGGCGCAAGCCAAAGCTTCCTGCTAACGGGGTCAAGTGTGGCAAAAAGTTTGTCTTCAACTAGTACTCCTGCCTTTGTTAGGTAGTTCATAAGTGTGGACTTGCCAGCGTTGGTGTAACCAATAATACTGACAATCTTAATTTGACTTTGTATGCGCTTTTCTCTGCGAAGTCGCCTTTCTTGGGTTAACTTTCTTATTCTTTCTTCTAGCGTTCTTATTTCTTCCCTGATTGTACGCTTGTCAAGTTCTAGTTTTTGCTCTCCACCGCCACGCCTTGCGCCACCACCACCGCCTCCGCCGCCGCCTTGGCGTGATAATACCATACCTTGCCCCATTGCTCTGGGTAGTCCGTGCTTTTTGCGTGCAAGTTCTACTTGGAGTTTGCCTTCGTTGCTAGTTGCATGGCGCGCAAAAATCTCCAAAATAAGCGTCGCTCTATCAATTACATCTATTTCTAGATACTTTTCTAAGTTAAAGAATTGACTGCCGTTAATATCATTGTCAAAAATAACAGTATCGGCTTCCAGTTCTATTACCGCCTGCTTTAGTTCTTCTACCTTACCGCTACCAATATAATAAACTTTGTCTGCTCGAAATCTATTTTGCGTCATCGTACCAACCACTTCATAATCGGCAGTTTGCGCAAGTAGTTTTAGCTCTTCAAAGTCATCAAAAACTTCATTATCTTCCACCGCACTAACAAGAATTGCTTTTGTCTTATTTTGTTCCATATAATTCTCCTATTTATGGTATATTATACCAATAATGCGCTTGTTTTACAAGTAAACAAACGCATTATTGTATTGGGACTATTTATATGGAACTATACTTGCATTTATAATAGGATACAAAGAACTCCGCCCTTACCTTCATTTACTATTCTTGACATAGTTCTTCTTAGTTTGTTTTGTGTGTCGGTAGGCATATTACTAACTTTATTATTAAGGTCTTCTTTTACTAGAGAATTAAAACTTTTACCGAACATATTTGTATCCCAAATACCGTTCCTATTTGTCTCAAACTCACTTAGAAGATACTTCATAAGTTCGTCACTTTGTTGTTCACTGCCAATAATAGGATTGATTTCTGTTTCTACATCTACTCTTACTATATGGAATGACGGCGCTGATGCGCGTAGTTTTACCCCATATTGATTGCCTTTTTTGATAAGTTCCGGCTCCGCTAGCTCCATATCCTTTATTGACGGATTAACAACACCATATCCATCGGTTTTTACCGTTTCCATAGCCTTTCTTATCCCTTCATAATCGCTATACGACTGCGAAAGTTTTTTTACGAAAGCTAGTAACTTGTAGTCATCGTCAATATTATTGTCGCATTCTTCACTAAGCACCTTGAAATATAGACCTTCCTTTGCTTTGCACGATATCTCAATTTTGCCTGTGCTTGGCTCAAAAACTATGCTTGGCTGACCTTCAATAAATTCACTTTCCGCAAAAATATCGTTAAGTAAATTATTGTCACGCATTTTGCTAATACTGTTAGATTTTTCTTTTAATTCTGCGATAATTGACTGTAATATTTTTTTAGTGCCTTCAAGTGAACGCATCCATCTAGGAATTTTCATATTTATACTAGTTATGGGGAATTCAAATAATATACTCGTCATTATTTCGTTAATTTTTTCTTTATCCATTTGCATAACATCGCAACAAATAACGGGTGCATCGTATCTTTCTGCCAAACTTTGTTGCAAGCGTACAGTGTCAGTTTCGGTAGGGTTTTTTGAGTTAAGAATAATAACAAAGGGTTTTCCTATGCTTTTTAGTTCTTTAACCACTCTTTCTTCACTTTCTACATACTTTGACCTATTGATTTCGGTAATGCTTCCGTCTGTTGTCACCAAAATTCCCACCGTCGAATGTTCTTTAATAACCTTAGTTGTACCAAGTTCCGCCGCCTGTTGGAAGGGAATTTCTTCATCTAGCCAAGGTGTTTTTACCATTCTGGGCTTTTTGCCTTCCTTTTGCCCTATTGCATCGTCAATTAAATAACCAACGCAGTCAATTAGCCTAATATTTGCGCTTGCCTTATCAAAAGTGACATTGACCGCTTCATTAGGAATGAACTTCGGTTCCGTTGTCATAATAGTCTTGCCGTCTGCTGACTGGGGAAGTTCGTCAATCGCTCTTTTTAGTTTGTTTTTATCGGTTATTTTTTCCAAAACAAGCTGTTCCATAAATCTTTTTATAAAGGTAGATTTGCCCGTTCTAACAGGCCCTACCACACCCAAATATATATCGCCACCTGTTCTGGTAGCAATATCGTCGTATATATCGTAATTTAACATAAAACGCCTCCATAGTTTCTGATTACTAATGTTTATGTACAACTTGTGCGTATTATGCCTACTTGTAGTCAAAAAAAGTGGCGCAAAATCTCGCGCCACTAGTTATTTATTAAAGTATAAAGCTATTTATTTGTTAAGAATTTCCATGTAAGCTATTTTTGCACAGCAACAAAATACTCTCATAGCAACTTCTAGTTCGCTAACAGGTGGCAAACTGGGCGCAATGCGAACATTGCTGTCGTTAATATCTTTTTTATATGGAAAAGTTGCGCCCGCGCCTGTAAAAATAACCCCTGCTTCTTTAGCTAAATTTACTGTGCGTTTAGCTGTGCCATTTGGCAGGTCACAACTGACAAAATACCCACCTTTAGGGTCTACCCAAGTGGCAATATCTGTTAGTTCTTCGGACAATATTTTTGTAACCGTTTCAAACTTCGGCTTCATTAAATCGGCGTGCTTTGCCATGTGGTTATTTATATTTTCCACACTTTGAAGGAACTTATAGTGGGATAGTTGATTGATTTTGTCAAAGCCTATTGTTTGCATAGACAAATATTTTCTTTGGCTATTAAGGTTGTTTTCACTTGCAACAACAAAGCCAACGCCTGCTCCAGCAAAGGTAATCTTTGAAGTGGAACCAAACATATAAACTATGTCTTCGTTGTTGTACTTCTTCGCTTCATTAAATAGGTTCTTTAATGGTATATCTTCACTTACATAATGTACCATATAGGCATTGTCCCAATAAATGCGGAAGTCCTTAGCTTTGGGTTGTAGTTTTGCAAATCGCTCCACTGTTTCATCACTAAAAACTATGCCTTGGGGATTGCTATACTTTGGCACGCACCAAATACCTTTTATGGACTCGTCATTACTTACCAAACTTTCTACCATATCCATATCTGGACCGCTTTCTAGCATAGGAATATTTATCATTTCTATATCAAATAGTTCTGTTATGGCAAAATGTCTATCATAGCCAGGAACTACGCAAAGCCACTTTATTTTGCCTTGTTTATTAAAAGGAGTACCATTTATTACGCCAAATTGCATAGCTCTTTGCAAAAATTCGTACATAATTGACAAACTAGCGTTGCCTAGCACCATTATTTCTTTGGTGCTTACTTCGCAAAGCTGTGCAAAAAGAGTTTTTATTTCGGGGATACCGTCCAAAATACCATAGTTACGGTAATCTTGGCTCCCCACTGTGCTACAATTACTGCTGAGCATATCAAGAAGCCCGTTAGATAGGTCAAGTTGTGCTTTGCTTGGCTTGCCACGGCTCATATCAAGCGATAGATTTTGGCTACAAAAGTTATTGTAACGCGCTAGTTCGGTTGCATAATCTTTTTCATTTAGTAGTCGTTTCATAAATTTTTTCCTTTATATTGTTTTTATTAAAATTGGTCTTTTTCTCTGTTTCTTACCCTTATTCTTATAGGCGTTCCGCTAAAGTCAAAGGCTTTCCTTATGGAGTTTTCTAAATATCTTCTATAAGAAAAGTGCATCAACATTTCGTCATTTACGAACATAACAAATGTGGGTGGATTGGTAGATGACTGTGTCATATAGTATGCTTTTAGTTTTTTTCCGTTTTTCGCAGGCGGTTCGTTTATGCTCATTGCGTCTTGAATAACTTCGTTTAGTATGCCTGTTGATATTCTTTGGGAAGCGTTATTATAAGATTGCATCAAATTATCCAGTACAATATTCGTTCTTTTTCCAGTAAGTGCGCTAATGTATATAGGGCGAAAATAGCTCATAAACTTTAGCTCTTCCTTTAACTTATCATTAAAACTATTGATTGTAAAAGTATCTTTTTCTACCAAATCCCACTTGTTCATAACAATAAGTGATGGCTTTTGGCTCTCGTGTACTAGTCCACAAATCTTTATATCCTGTTCAGTAAGTTCTTCGCTAGAATCAATTACTATAGCAACTACATCTGCCCTTCTCATAGCGTCAATACTTCTTATTACGCTGTAGTATTCCAGGTCTTCTTCCACCTTACTTTTTTTGCGAATACCGGCAGTATCTACTATGCTGTACTTTTTGCCGTCCACAGTAAAACTTGTATCAATGGCATCTCTAGTTGTGCCGGGTATGTCACTAACTATTACCCTATCAAAACCCAAAATGCGGTTAACCAAGCTAGATTTTCCAGCATTAGGCTTGCCAACAACGGCTATTTTTATTGTTTCGTCATCAACAATGTTTTCCACTTTGTGTGGTAGTTGTCCAACTATTTCGTCAAGCAGGTCGCCTAAGTTAAGTCCGTGTTCGGAGCTTATAGCAATAGGTTCTCCCAGTCCAAGTTTATAAAAGTCAAATACTAAATCTATGTTTCTGTTGTCTATTTTGTTAACGGCAATAATTATGGGCTTTTTTGACTTTCTAAGATAGTTGGCTACATCATAGTCATCGTGCAGTATCCCCGCTTTGCCATCCACCATAAGTAGTATTACATCAGCAAGGTCAACGGCAATTTCTGCCTGCTTTTTTATGTGCATCCACATTTGGTCTTCAGAGTGAATTTCTATTCCGCCCGTATCTACTAGCGTAAAGCTGTATCCGCTCCACTCTGCGTCGGCATACACCCTGTCACGAGTTACGCCCGGGGTATCTTCAACAATGCTAATTCTCTTACCAACAACTTTATTAAAAAAAGTGCTTTTGCCGACATTTGGTCGTCCAACAATAGCAACTAATGGTTTAATCATTTTTTTCTCCCTATTAGCCCATTTACAAAACCAAATCCTGTTGGGCTAACTACTTTTATTTTTTTCTTTAATGCTTTTGATAGCTGTCTAACTGTCATATCGTCCAGAAAAACATTTTGGAACTCTTTTAACATAACGGATGGTACCAAAAGATATTTTTCTGTAAAATGATGAGTACTGTAGCTCTTTATTATATCGCTTGCGGTAACCAAGCCCGTTACCGTCACTGTTTCCCCAAAAAAGCTATTCTTTACGGGATAAATGTTAATTTCTATGTTAGGATAGGCAGTTTTTATCATTTCTTTGGCTTTAATTATCGTGCTTTCTCCGCTAACACCGGTAAACACGCCAATAGATTTTTTTGTTTTTTTGTAGCAGTTAGTTATTTCATCTCGCACTTCTCCTAAGAATTTAGCTATGAGTCCCACTCCGTTTTCTATTTGGTCAAAGTTACCGTAATAATTTTTCCCTTTTATCTCTAATTTTGCAATTTGGTACATCTCATCGGAGCAGAAGCAAAAATTCGGATGCGCGTTGTAAAAACTTTCTACAATAGTTATTGCTTCCTTTGCTTGCTTAATTGTAAGTGGTTTAATGTTATGCAAATTTTCACGAAATGAAGTTAGTCCAACTGGCACAACTGCCACACTGCTAACGCCAATACTAAGTAGGTCTTCAAGAGATTTTTGCAAAATTTCTCCGTCATTCACTCCGCCAACAAGCACGATTTGTGTGTGCAACTCTATTTCGCTTGCAATTAGCCTAGTCATAAGTTGCATAAGGTCGGGGGCTTTTTTTATGCCAAGCATAAAGTTGCGGACAGTTGTTTCGGTTGCATGAACAGACACATACAAGGGGGATAGCTTGTAGTCAATTATCCGCTCGATGTCCTTTTCTTTTAGGTTGGTGCAAGTTATGTAAGAACCGCTAATGAAGCTCAAACGATAGTCGTCATCCTTTACATATAGTGTATCTCTAAGATTATTTGGTAGTTGCTTTACAAAGCAAAAAATGCAGTTGTTTGTACACTCTATGGGATTTATATCCACCGATTCGTCAAATTCTAACTCCAAACTTTGGCAGTCATTATCTTTTTGATAGCTAATTACTCTTTCGCCTAGGTCATTTTTTACTGTCACCGTTCCGTTTGTTTGGCTGTCGGCAAAAATATAGTCAAGAATGTCAACAAAATCTCTTTTGTCGAATTTAATTAGTTCCTCTCCAACTTTTATTTTGCCGTATAATGGGCTATTTTTAGTTATGTTAATAATTTTTGCCATATTTATTTAATTATATCAACTATATTGCCAAAGTCAATTATTCCCTTGTATTTAATAAATAATTTATATATAATAATTACTACTATGCCAAATGATACCATTACTCTAAACGCTCTGACAAACGAGTTATCCGCACTGCTTAGCGGTGGAAAAATAGAAAAAATTTATCAACCTGAAAGTGACGAAATTACACTTTGGGTAAAAAACAATGGTAATCATCAGTTCGTTATCAGCGCCAACCCTTCCCGTCCCAGGGCGCATATTACTACGCAAAAGAAAGAAAATGCGTTGACTGCCCCTGCTTTTTGTATGCTACTTAGGAAACACTTGGTGGGTGCAACCATAAATAATTTAGAGATATTTAATAATGACCGCATAATAAAAATTACCATTGACGGCAGAAGCGAACTAAAAGACAAGGTGCAGTACTACATTTTTGCAGAACTTATGGGACGGTACAGCAACATAGTACTGACAAAGGAAGATTTGACGATAATTGACGCCCAAAAAAGGGTGCATTTCGACCAAAACACATCTCGCTATATTCTCCCTAACATAATCTATCCTATCCAACCAAAAGACAAAATTTCCTTGTCCGATTATTCGCGTTTGAAAGAGTTTTTTGAAAGTAACAGCAGTATTGATGACGAATGTTTGTTAAAAAATATTAGCGGTATTAGCAAAGAGACCGCTAAAGAAATAGCAAATAGTAGCAATCCTTATGATACTCTAATAACTTTTGCTGATGTTTACAATAGCGCTATTTACAAGCCTTGTTTGTTGTACAAAAATGGCAAAATCAGTGATTTTTTTGTCACACCTTACATCACTATCAGTGGCGAATATGAATTTTTTAACTCGCTAAACCAAGCAGTTGACAAGTTTTATGCGCATTTTGACGGACAAATGCGCAAGGAAACCAACACAAAGACAATAAAAACGCTACTAAAAAGGTTACAACAAAAAACAGTGCGGAGAATATCCGATTATAACAAAAAGTTAGAAGAAACCGAAAAAATGGAAACATATAAACAAATTGGTGACTTAATACTTTCTAATATTTACTTAATTACTCCACGCACAAAGGAACTAGATTGTTATGATTATTTTAACGATAAGCAAATAAAT
>CAYJBW010000031.1:0-15714 GCA_964368255.1 uncultured Christensenella sp. | reverse complement strand
AATTGCTCTACAAATTTGACCCTAATGACACAATAAACTGCGACCTAATTCTTTACGCAGGATACAATGTAGAGAAAAAATAAACACTTAAGCAACCCCTGCACAGGGGTTGCCTTTTAATGTATAAACTAACAAATATAGGAGCTAAAAAATGAAAAAAACACTTGCACTAACATTAGTCTTGGTTGTGCTATCTCTATGCTTGTTTGCCTGTGGCTCGGGAGAGGAAGCAGTTAAAGAGATTGCTTACTTTGACATAGGCAATCTTCATTATGCACTAGTCAAGGAAGCAGGTAGCAACAATGAAATAGTCTATGCCAAAGTTGTATCCTACATAGGCGACCAAGTATCTTCGATAGAAGAAGTAGTTGATGTGGTTATTCCTGCATTAGTTACCTACCAAGACAAAGAATATGGTGTAAAGACAATCGGTAGTCTTGCATTCAATCAAAAGAAGGTCACCACAATTACCGCAGAAGAAGGTATAGTAAGCATAGAAAACTTTGCTTTCGGGTACTGTGATATGTCTGTAGTTAGTCTACCTTCGACTACAAAGACAATTGGAGAATATGCTTTTGTCGGATGTAACAGCATTGGTGTGCTTAATTTGCTTGCTTCTGAGCCCCCAATACTGGGCGACTATGCATTCAAAATTTATAATGAAACTAAAAGTGCTTACGCGGTTAATGCCAAGCTAAGAATATATGTTCCTAGTGGCTCTTTATCCACCTACAAAAACGCAAGAGTTGCTCCTACCTGGTCAGAATATACAGGAATACTATTAGAGGATTAGAAGAATATTATGGCTAACGAATTAAGAACATATACAAAGAAAGAAAAGTCCGGTTACCTTATTGGACTTACAGGACAAAACATTGTTTATAACATAATAGGCGCAGGACTTGCATATTTTTTACAATTTACCGTGCTTATTCCTGCCATAGCAGTTTCTGTAATAATGGCAGTAGCTAGAGTTTGGGACGCATTTAATGACCCAATTATGGGCACTATTGTTGACCGAACCCGTTCAAAATGGGGCAAATGCCGTCCATACCTTATTATTATGCCAAGTATAATATTCGTTGTTACCGTGCTTTGCTTCGTCAGCTTTGGTTTGTACAACAGTAGCGGTACGCTACTAAACTTTTTTATTGTCGCTTGGGCAGCATTTACTTATATTCTTTGGGGAATGACATACACCATAGGAGATATACCACTTTGGAGCGTTACAGCCCTTATGACGGAAGACGATAAGGACCGTAACAAACTACTTTCTGCCGCAAGACTATTTGGCGGTATCGGCGGTGGTATAACACTTCTAGGGATGCAACCGCTTAGTTTAGCTGCGGGTAGCTGGATTGGCAACATTATTGGTAGTCCGGCAAATGGAGAAAGGTTTGGCTTCCTTATTGTAGCCGCGCTATTTGCTTTGATTGGTTGCGCTATGTTCCAAGTGACTGGACTATCCATAAAGGAAAGAATACCAGCATCGGAGAAGAAATATACGCTAAAGCAAAACTTTACTATAATGTTAAAAAACAAGCCGTTTAGGCAAATACTTATTTCTGGCATATTAGGTAGCGGAAAAATGTTACTTTCCATATGCGCAATGCCACTGGTTACATACTATTATGCTAGCAAAAATCCAGTAATGGCTCTTGTTTATATGATACTACTAGGTGGTGGTATGTTTATTGGTATGTTCTTAGGAATAGGATTAGTAAATACTTTGTTAAAGCGCTTTACCAAAAAGAACCTTTATAATTATTCCAATTTATTAGCAATAGTGCCTTTCTTAGCTATTTTTATTATGTATTTAATTTCGCCTGCTGGTTTAACAAGCCCAATATTTATTGTTCTAGGGTTCATTTTGTTCTTCTTTGCAGGTGGCTCCACAGGAATAACATCTGTGTTACAGTCACAAATGATAGCAGACTGTGTGGACTATGAAGAGTATACCAACGGCACAAGAACGGACGGGGTATTCTTTTCTGGACAAACATTTATTACCAAACTTTCCGCTGGTATCGCAACAATAATATCAGGTATAGCTTACACAGTTGTGGGCTTTTCTGATGACAGAGTGGCAGAAGTTAACGCTTTTATTGACGCAGGCGGTATACCTAAAGACGCTCCGCAGTACTCAAAACTAATGATGATACTGTTTTTCCTTATTTCTATACCTGCTGCAATATCTTGCATACTTACTGTTATACCAACTTGGAAGTATAGCTTAGATGACGATGTGCACAAAAAGATTATTGACGAACTTAACAGAAGGCGTCACGCAACTGAAGAAGGGGAGCAGACTGTTGCAGAAAGAGAGTAATAGTCATACAAGCAAACAAAGGAGGGAGACAATGGATATATTGTTGATAGGTTCAAGAGGGAGAGAACACGCTATTGCTTTGGCATTAAAAAAAGACCCAAGGGTAAATAACATTTTTTGCATACCCGGCAACGGCGGACTAGCAGGAATAGCTACTTGTATAAAAATGGGTGTTACAGATTTTGACCGCATAGTGGAATTTGTGGAAGACAATCCCAACATAAAACTCACCATTGTAAGCCCAGACGAGTCACTTTATGGCGGACTTGTAGAACTACTTAGGAGCAAAGGCCATAAAGCGTTCGGTCCCGACAGTTTGCCATCAGAAATGGAAGGTAGCAAAAAGTATTGTCGGCAGCTTTGCGATAAGTATAATATTCCTGCCCCCAAGTACAAAATTTTTGACGACTATTTGAAGGCAAAAAAATATACAGCGGAGCAAGAGTATCCACTGGTTGTAAAGACCAACGGCAGAACAGCAGGCAAAGGCATAATGTTCTGTAGGAATCAACGCGAAGCAGAAAACGCAATGTATGATGTTATGATAGCAGAGCTTTTTGGCTCCGCGGGCAAGATTGTAGATATAGAAGAGTATCTTGAAGGCAAAAATGTAACTGTTATGGCTTTTACTGACGGCAAAACCATTATACCAATGCCAGCAGTAGACAGCTATAAGAGAGTTTTTGACGGAGATTTAGGTATGAGCACCGCAGGTATGGCAGCATGTCTTCCCGCGGTTGAGTACACTGAAGAAATTGCACAGGAAGCCTACGACAAGATATTTTTACCCACAGTGCAAGCGTTAAAGGCGGAAGGGAGAGAGTTCCGCGGAGTGATATCTTTTAGTCTATTACTCACCGAAAACGGACCTAAAGTTGTGGATTTTAGCGTAAGATTTTGCGATGTAGAAACCCAAGCTTTATTGCCACTTTTAGAAACTCCACTATTGGATATACTTAGTGCTGTTATTGACCAAAAACTTGACCAGGTACAAATACAGTGGAAAGAGTTAAGTTCTGTATGTGTTGTCATCACTTCTGGTGGTTATCCATTAGAGTACAACAAAAATGTAAAAATAAATATTGGGGATATTGACGATGATGTTTTTGTTTTTCACGCCGGCACAAAACTTATTGACAACGAGCTACGCACATCGGGTGGCAGGGTTGTCGGTGTGTTTAGTATGGGGGATGACTGGGAAGAATGCGCCAGTAGCGTGTACAGAAACATTGCAAAGATTACCTTTGACGGGATGCACTATCGTAAGGATATTGCAAAAAAAGTATAACTATGACATTCCTGCCTTTTGTTAAGGGCGATATTGATTATACACCCGACTTTATACTAATAACACCCGAAGCTTATGTAGATCACCCCAGTTTTGGGCAGGCAATAATCTCTCGTCTTATTCAGAGCGAGGGATTTTCTATTGCAATCATTTCACAACCACAAATAGATAACGACTATAGCAAGTTTGGCAAGCCTAATATTGCATTTTTGATAAGTGGCGGAGTGGTTGACAGTATGGTTAATAATTACAGTGTTAACAAGATAAAAAGGAAGTTTGACGAGTATAGCGAAAATGGCAAACCAAACCAAAGACCAGACCGCGCTGTAAGCGTGTATTCTAGGGCGATAAAAAGACTTTATCCCGATTGCGCAGTAATTATTGGGGGAATGGAAGCGTCACTACGCAGAATGGCGCATTATGACTATTGGTCAAATACCGTTATGCCCTCAATTTTGGTGGACAGCAGAGCGGATTTATTGATGTACGGCATGGGAGAAAGAGCTTGGTGGGACATACTAGATTTGCTCAAAAAAGGTGTACCAGTAAAGAGAATTAAAGATGTAGAAGGCACTGCTTACCTTAGTTCTTATAACAATTTATCTAATAGTATTAAAGAAAAATTTAACAGCGGAGATGTGGTATTTTGTCCTAGTTTTGAAGAAGTATCGTTAGACAAAAACAGCTATGTGAAGGCATACAAATTACAATACGAAAACAGCAACTATATTTCTGGCAAAACGCTTGCCCAAAAGCACAGAAATGAGTATGTAATAGTGAATTCTCAAGCTCGTCCACTTACCGAACAAGAAATGGACAGGGTATATGCCCTGCCATATAGCCTTGCGCCCCACCCGTCTTACAAAGGAAACATCCCTGCTATGGAAGAAATAAAATTTTCCATAACCAGTCACAGGGGGTGTTTTGGAAGTTGCTCATATTGCGCGCTTAGCTACCACCAAGGTAGAGCGATATCCAAAAGAAGCAAGGAAAGCATAGTAAGTGAAGCAATCAAGCTATCTAACTTGCCCGACTTCAAAGGGTATATTCACGATATAGGCGGTCCTACTGCCAATTTTCGTAATCCTAGTTGTGAGATTCAAAAGGAAAAGGGTGTTTGCAAAAATAAACAGTGCATAGGGTTTGTTCCCTGCAAGAATCTAAAAGTTGACCATTCCGAGTATTTGGATATTTTGCGCACGACAAGAAGTTTACCAAGCATTAAGAAGGTTTTTATCCGCAGTGGGATTAGATATGACTACTTGTTATATGATAAGAACCCAGATTTTTTTAACGAACTGGTAATGCACCACATTAGCGGACAACTAAAGGTTGCGCCCGAACACTGCTGTAATAATGTACTAAAATATATGAATAAAGCCCCTTTTGAGCTATATTTGCAGTTTTCCAAGTTGTTCAAAGAAAAGAATTTTGAGTACAAAAAAGAACAATATTTAGTGCCATATCTTATATCTTCCCACCCTGGTTGCACCGTAGACGATGCGGTGACTTTAACAAAATATCTAATGAAAACAGGCTATATGCCAGAGCAGGTACAAGACTTTTATCCCACTCCTGCAACAAAATCTACCTGTATGTTCTATACAGGAATTGACCCAGACACTGGCGAGCAAATTTTTGTGCCAAGAACGGCTGAAGAAAAGCGCATTCAACGCGCATTATTACAATATCGCAAAAAAGAAAACATTGCTACTGTTGCAAATGCTTTGAACAACCACAAAACGAAATCCCAATCAACCAAACTTAATAAAAGACAACGCAAAAAATAACATAAAGCTTCCTATCCTTGCATATTGTGTAGGGAAAAGAACTATTTACATATTGTTGAAAGTCAAAAGTAGTTACTATTCGACAAAGGTAAACATTATTTTTTTCAATATTAAATATAATATAGGAGAAAAGCTTATGTTTTTGGTAATTAAAAAAAGCAGAATTATTATCGCAATAGTCCTTATTGCTATAGTAGTGGTAGGTGTTATATTAACCGTTGAAGGTGTGCAAGTAGCTACGGCGAATGCAGAAAAAAAGTTGATACCTACCTACGCGGTAAGCACAGACTCAAAAAATGTAGCTTTAAGTTTTGACGCTGCTTGGGGGGGAGATAAAACAGTTAAAATACTCGATATCCTTGATACCTATGAAGTAAAAGCAACATTCTTTTTGGTAGGTTTTTGGATAGATAAGTACCCTGACCTTGTTAAAGAAATATACCAAAGGGGACATTTGCTAGCTAATCACAGCACTAACCATCCGCATTTTAACAAACTTAGCGCCAAAGAAATGCGACTGGAAATTGAGAGCGTTAACAATAAACTGTTTGAGCTAACAGAAGTGATGCCTAGGCACTTTCGCGCGCCATATGGGGAATATAACAACACACTAATTAGTACGCTAACTGACCTAAATATGCAGTGTATACAGTGGGATGTAGATAGTTTGGATTGGAAAGGCATTTCTGCAAAAGAAATAGCCCAAAGGATACTAACAAAGGCAAAAAGCGGTTCAATAATACTGTGCCACAACAACAGTGACTATATTGTGGAAGCACTTCCACTAGTGCTACTAGGACTAAAGAATAAAGGTTTAACTTCGGTAAGAATGGATGAATTAGTTTATAAAGAAAACTATTACATAGATAACAACGGGATACAGCATTCAAAATAAGGAGTACAAATTATGAATTATGAATTGATGAACAACAACATCGCCACGGTTTGTGGAGTGGTCAACGAAGAACCTAAGTTTTCTCACCAAATGTACGGAGAAGGTTTTTACGAAAGCTCAATAATAGTCTCTAGGCTAAGCGAACAGTCGGATACTATTCCCTTTACTATAAGCGAAAGATTGCTTAGTGACGGCAGGGTGGAAATGGGCAAAATCATTACCATAACCGGGCAGCTAAGGAGTTATAACAAGCTTACAGAAGGTAGAAGTAAACTTTGTTTAACCTTGTTTGTGCGTGATTTAGTAGAAACAGACGAAACAAAGAACCCTAACACCATAGATATATCAGGCTATATCTGTAAGCCCCCAGTATATCGTATGACACCTTTCAAAAGGGAAATATGCGACATACTACTTGCCGTTAATAGAGCATATAACAAGTCAGATTATTTGCCGTGCATTGCTTGGGGCAGAAACGCTAGGTTTGTAAAAGACATAGCTGTTGGCGAAAAAATTTACATAAATGGCAGAATACAGTCAAGGAACTACCAAAAAGTTAATGAAGACGGCTCCATAGACACAAGGGTAGCTTACGAAGTCAGCATAAATCGCATTGGACTTAGTGACGAAGAATGTAGTAATTGATTTTTGCTATTACAAAAAAATTGCATACTTACAAAAAAAATGTTATCATACTTTTATGAGTATAAACGATAATTTATCAATAGTTTTGCACAATATAAACCGATATAACAAAGAAGCTCAGCTTGTAGCCGCCACAAAAATGCAACCTGTTGAACGCATTATTGAGATAATGTCAAGTGGCAAAGTACTATCTGCCGGCGAAAATCGCGTGCAAGAATTATTAACTAAGTATGACAATTCTTTTCGGTGGGATTTTATTGGGCAACTACAGACAAACAAGGTAAAATATATTGTGGACAAGGTGGAGCTAATCCATAGCGTTGACCGCATAAATCTTGCCACCGTTATTGACAAAGAATGTGCCAAAATTAACAAAATCCAAGACATTTTGATAGAAATTAACGCAGGCAAGGAAGCAGAGAAGGGCGGAATATATTTGGAAGACACCACTAAGTTTTTGGAACAGCTAAATGTTTTTCCTAACATTAGAGTAAGGGGAATGATGGCGGTTGTGCCACTGGATTATTCTGCTGATATGCTAAAAGAGACATTTGATGGTGTCTACAAGGTGTTTACTACCTTACAAAACAAGGACTTTAGTTATCTATCTATGGGTATGAGTAACGACTATGTGTTAGCGCTACAAAGCGGAGCTAACCTAATTAGAGTGGGCAGAGCAATATTTGGTGAAAGGGCAGTTAATGGGTAGTTTTATTGATTATGGAGAAAGGCAAGGCAAAAGAGAAGTAGAAGAAGTATGCCCAGAGCGGTTTTTTGATGTGGAAAACATTATCAAAAAAATGCAAAAAAACCAAGGCACAATAATAGATTTTGAAGGAGTGCCACCGCATATTGCGCAGAGAATGTTAGATTTTTTGAGCGGAGCGGTTTTTGCGATGGAAGGGACAATTAACAAACTAAAATACAAAAAGTATTTAATAATACCAAACGGTGTCAAAATAAGTACAGTAAAGGGTTAGCAAAATGAAACAATCAACTAAAGAAAGTATGGTCAAGTTAAAACTAGAATTCACAAATGCTGTCAAGGACAAAAAGCGGTGGCTCCTTTGCGGACTGGAAATACTAATTATTGTGCTACTAATAGTTTTTGACATGCTCACCAAAAAGTATATTTACGGCTATTGTGACGCAAATAGAGATGTTATTATTTTTAACGGAGTTCTTCGTTTTACTGCCGTTACCAACACTGGCGCAGGGTTTGGTATGTTAAAGGGCAAAACAAGCTTGCTCACCATTATTTCTTTTATCAGTTCCTTAATTCTAATTGGACTTGTATTTTACAGCTACAACAGACGCAACAAATGGCTTAGAAGTTCTTTTGTGCTAATTATTGCAGGAGCGGTGGGCAATTTAATCGACCGTATGTTCCTGGGTTATGTTAGAGATTTCGTGTATTTTGAGCTAATAGATTTCGCTGTGTTCAACTTTGCGGACAGCTTTCTCACCATTGGCACCATTTTGTTAATTATTTATGTGATTTTTTTCTACAGCAAGGACGAAGAAGCGTTAGCAAAGAAAAGACTTGCTTTGCAAAATAAGAGTTGCAAAGAAGACGACCTTTTAGTGGAAACAGAAGTAGATACAACAGAAACTACAGAAGTTGTAGAAACAGAAGCTATAGAAAAGACAGCCGCAGAAGTAGAAGAAACTTCAGGATACCTGGAAGAAGCGACCAAAGAGCCAACTGACAGTGAGCGAGAAGGCAAATAAATGGAAGAATTTGTTTTTTATCCCATAGATAAAGAAAGAATAGATATTTTTTTGAGCCGTCAACTAGACTACACCCGTTCACGCATTAAAGGAATTATTGAGAGTGGCAATGTCACTTACAACGGCAAAACCGTAACAAAAAGCGGTCTAATTGTTTGTGGCGGGATGGTGGAAGTTAATATTGAAGAAGCCATAGAAATATCCGCTGAAGCAGAAGATTTGCCCCTTGATATAGTTTATCAAGACAGCGACATAGCGGTTATTAACAAGGCTCAAGGTGTGGTAACACATCCTTGTAGCGGAACGCCATCAGGGACGCTAGTTAATGCTATTGTTTATCATATAAAGGACCTTAGCGCAATCAATGGCGTCTACCGCCCCGGTATAGTGCACAGACTGGATAAAGACACATCAGGACTGATTGTTATTGCCAAAAACAACAATGCTCATTTAGAGCTAGCTAGACAGATAGAAACTAAAGAAGCAGGCAGATATTACCAAGCGCTTGTAGTGGGCAATATCAAGGAAGATAAAGGCACCATAGACACGGGGATAGCCAGGAGCAAAAGAGATAGGAAGCTAATGGCTGTTGACGAAAACGGCAGGAGAGCAATAACGCACTTTACCGTTTTGGAGCGGTTTGTTGACTATACTTTAGTAGAATTTAAGCTACAAACGGGCAGAACGCACCAAATAAGAGTACACGCAAAACATATAAAGCATCCAGTTGTGGGGGATGTTGTGTACGGAAGCAGTGGTAATTTTAACCTAAACGGACAACTTCTTCACGCTTGCAAGCTAGTGCTTACGCATCCAAAAACTAAGCAAAAAATGGAGTTTGTTGCGCCACTTCCCGATTATTTTATCAATATACTGGATATCCTTAGAAAAAAGGTATTTTAACCATTATTTTTTCATAAAATCATAATATGAATAGTTTTTTTAACAGTATGCTTATGAGAATGGGGCTACCACTGGACAGCGCAGTTGGGCTAAAGATTACTATTTGCGACTTGTCAGGGATGCTTATCGAAGGGCATAAAGGTATTGTTAGTTATGCCCCTAGTAGCATAGCTATTCGCACAAAAAACTGCAAACTTATTATTATTGGTAAAAATTTGTCCATTATGGAAATAACTCCTGATGAAGTATATGTTCGGGGTAAAATATTATCCATGGCGGTAGAAGATGTATAACCACCTGTATGTTTATGTAGCGAGCCCGATAGAATTTATTTTTAGCTTGGCAAGGATATCCAAAGTGAGCATAAAAAGGGTAAAAAAAGTTCAAAAAGGATGTTGCTTCTTTATCCCGTCCAAAGATTTTGACAACCTAAAAAAAACACTAGAAAAGCACAACACAGAGTACAGAATAGAAAAAAACTACTCAATAAAGAGTTTCTTTTCACGAAATTTAGTTAGATATGGACTTTTTGCTGGTATTATCATTGCCTCTATCGTTATGTTTTTTTATTCCGCAAGTGCAACAAGGCTAATTATTGGGGGTAACAAACTAGTAGATACACAAATATTATCCGATACTATTAGTACCGTTGCAAAGCTACCCATGAACAAAAAAGATATTGACAAGCAACAAATAATAAAAAAGTTAGTTGCTTTAGAAGGGATATCTAACGCTTCTGTGGAGATAAAAGGCAACACTTTGATAGTAAATGTCTATGAAGAACTTGCAAAAGTAGAAGTATCTGACGCTAAGGACTTTAGCCCAGTAATAAGTAAGTATGATGCACTTATAACCAGGGTAGTAACATATTCAGGAAGTTCGGTAGTAAAAAAGGGACAAGCAGTCAAGAAAGGTGACAAACTAATAACTTCTGACATAGAAGTTGGCGAAGGAGTATTTGCTAAAGAAAAGGCTTTAGGGGATATTTATGGCAGAGTTTGGTATACCAAAAGTATAGTTATTATGCCAACAATAATGGTGAACGAGCGGACAGGGAACAAAGAAATTTACAATTATACTTTTTTCCGCAAAAACAGTGAGTACAAAGGTAAGTTTGCTAATTACGAAATGGAAAGCTCCTCATATCTTTTGCCTGCAATAATTCCCTTTCGCATTTATAGTAAGACATATTATGAAACGGTGAGCAAAGAAGTTGAGTGCGATTATGACAGAAACAAAGAGGGGATAATTAAGGAAAATACCCAGTTGCTGGAAAGTGAGCTACCTTCTAATGCAATCAAAAGCAGAACTTGGCATATCGAAAAAAGAGTAGACAAAATTGTTTATTTAGATATATACTATGAGGTAGAGATAAAAATTAGTTAGTATAATACGCAAAAGAGGTATCAATGAGTAAAGAGAATGTAAAGATTACTTCAAAATCTAAGCGTTTGTGGGTTGTTACTATTGTTATAGCACTGTTTTCGTTAGTATTGCCCTTTATTATCGGTATGGTGAATAGTGGTATTGTAGGAGAATCGTTGTCAGTAACATTCGCTAACAGTTACCGCTATTTTGTGCTGTCTGGTATTATTTTTGCCATGCTTTACACGCTAGAATGTTATATAATTTATCGCAGACAGGACCTTTTGCAGAACTATAAGCAACTGGGAGTAATACTATTAAATATTTTGTTAACATATATATTTGCCATAATTTTTGGCAAATTTATTTCTTTTTATAGTATGCCACTAATGCTTTCGGGCTTAGTTATAGCAATGCTTATCGACAAAAGATTGGCTCTTTTTGCCAATGTTATGATAAATATAACCTTTTTCTTATGCATAGAGACTGTTTCGCCAAGCGAGTCAATGCTCCCTGTCATTTCTTCAATTATGACACAAGCAGTTAGTGGCAGTTTGTTAATAATACTAACAAAAAAGCACTATACAAGAATATCATTTTTGGTGACTGGACTTTTAATAGGTGTGTTTGTGGCAATGCCCCTTGCTTTCCTTAGCAGTTTGCTTGTAGAAGGCTTTGTTTGGAGCCAAGTCCTTTTAAGTGCAGTTTGGGCGCTAATTGCCGTAATACTTGCCCTTGCTTTGTTTATGGTAATAATGCCCATATTAGAAACACTTTTTGGACTGTATAGCGATTTTCGCTTAGAAGAAATTTGTTCGCCAGAAAGCAAACTAATGAAGCGTCTAGCCAAAGAAGCGCCTGGCACATATAATCATTCTTTGGTAGTAGGTAACCTTGCCCAAGCTTGCGCTATGAGTATTAACGAAAATCCCGCTTTAGCTAAGGCGGCGGCATACTACCACGATGTGGGCAAGCTAAAATCGCCCATTTGCTTTACCGAGAACCAAACGGACTATAATCCGCACGATGATTTGATACCAGAAGTTAGTGTATACAAAATAACGGAGCATACTAGTTATGGAGCAGAACTGATCAAAAAGCATAATTTGCCCCAAGTAATAGCAACTATTGCCAAAGAACACCACGGCACAACACCTGTTCAGTACTTTTTGAACAAAGCAAAGGGCATAACTGACGAACAAATTGCCCGTGAACAGTACTGCTATCCAGGGCCCAAGCCCAGTTCAAAAATTGCGGCAATAATCATGATAGTTGATACGGTGGAAGCGGCAACCAGAGCGCAGGGAGTGGACAAAGATAGCAGGAACTTTAGAGAGTTTATTCATAACCTGATTATGTCAAAGGTAAACTCCAACCAATTCACAGAGTGTCCGCTTACCTTTAGAGACATTCAAGACATAGAAAACATTTTGGTGGAAACAGTACCGAGTTTGTACCACCATAGAATAAAATATACCAACTCAAAGGATACAAAATGATAAAAATTTATGACGCAAATGCCCATGAAGGCATAATCAATAAAGCAATAATAGCTACAATGCAAAGACTAGATATTGACGAAAATGACATAGATATGGAAGTAACACTAGTAACTGAGCAAGAAATCACCCTTCTTAACAAAGAAAAAAGGGACATTGATGCAGTTACCGATGTGCTTAGTTTCCAGAACATAGCAGATATTAGTTTACCGCTAAATAAAGAAAATTACCCACTTGACATTAACGGGGAAGACGATAGCATAATAATAGGCGAGATTTTTATTTGCGAGAAAAAAGCTACTATGCAAGCGGAAGAATATGGACACAGTTTAGAGAGAGAAATTGCCTTTCTAACTTGTCATGGCACATTGCATTTGCTGGGCTTTGACCATGACGAAGAAGACGAACAAATGAACAGCATTACCGAAGAAATTTTGACAACAATAGGACTTTCTGTGGAACAAAGTATAGAAGTAGCAACAGACTTTAAGTCGGGTTTTGTTGCGGTAATGGGACGGCCAAACGCTGGTAAAAGCACACTGGTTAATACCATTGTGGGCGAAAAGGTGGCAATAGTTAGTTGGAAGCCCCAAACAACCCGTGACAAAATAATGGGCATTTATAACGAAAAGAATTATCAAATAATATTTTTGGACACGCCAGGACTTCATACCCCTAAGAACAATCTTGGCAAAATTATGATGAAAACCGCTTCGTCCGCTATGGAAGGAGTGGATTGCATTATTTATGTTATTGACTGTGAAAAGGGCTACAATGACCGCGACAAACTAAATATTGTTTCTTATCTAAATGCCGGTCATAAAGTTATCGCAGCGGTCAACAAAATCGACCATGTGACCCAAGAAAAGGTGTTTGAAATATTAACAGAACTTAATAAGCTACAAAATCTTAGCGCAACTGTGCCAATTTCTGCGTTGCGTAACAAAAATATTGCACCGCTAATTACGGAGATAAAAAAGCTCCTTACCGACCACATAAAGTACTATCCAGAGGACCAATACACCGACAAAAATATGCGGTTCATGACTTCAGAAATTATTAGAGAAAAGACCCTGCGCCTACTTGACCAAGAAGTGCCGTACGGGATAGGGGTGGAAGTAAGAGAATATAAGTATTTGGAAGATAAAAAGATTATAGAAATAAATGCCGACATAATTTGCGAAAAAGCCGCGCATAAACCTATTATTCTAGGCAAAGGCGGTAGTATGATTAAAAAAATCGGCACCTATGCGCGCCAAGACTTAGAAGAAATGACGGGTGAAAAAATCTTCCTAACGCTTTTTGTTAGGGTAAAAGAAGACTGGCGCGAATCGGACAGTATGCTAAAAGATTTAGGCTATAATAAATAAATTGCTGTGCCAAGGTATAAAAAGTGGTTTTTTGGCTATCCTAATACTAGGAACAAATAAAGTATTAGAGGTAGAAGATGAGAATTGATGAACTTTTATGGAAGACTTTTGAAAAGAGCGGCGAAACAGGATATTATATGCTGTATAAGGCACTGGAAAAAGACGATAAGTAAAGTTAATATTCCAAAGAAAACTAAAAACCACATAAAATTTATGTGGTTTTTTATTTTATAATAATTTCTAAAGGAGGGATATTTATGAAAAAAGTTGTTAAGGTATTTGTTCTAATGTTAATTATTTGTATCAGCATGAGCCTTTTTGCGTGCAACAGTGATGCGAATAATGATATGGCTCCAAGTGAGAACGCAGTTGATGCAGAGAGCGGCAATTCTATTAACCAAAACTATGATTTTGTCAATGAGGGAGTTGATAGGAAGATTGTTTACAATGTAAACATGAATATCACAGTAACCGATATTGTGGCGAACGGCGCAAAGATAGTTAATGCAGTAAAGAGCTGTGGTGGATGGATACAATCGTCCAACGAAAGTACATATAACGGCCGTGGCATTTATTACTATACTCTGCGTATTCCCACAGCCAAACTGGACGAGTTTTTGGGGCAAGCAGAAGGAACAGGCTCGGTGAACACAAAAACTATTACTAGTCAAGATATCACTACCGTTTATGTCACCGCTACCGCCAAAAAAAGCGCAATTGAAGAAGAAATTGCCGCGCTTAACGCGCTAGACCTAAAAACAACTAACGAAATTCTGCAAAGAAGCGCAAGGATATCGGAGTTAACAGCGCAACTGGGAGCGTTGGAGCTTCAAATTAACAGTTATGACAGCATTACGGAATTTTCCACCGTTACTATAGAACTAAACACCACACCGCCAGTAAAAGAAAATGTGCCTTTTGGTCAAAAGATTGGCAAAATATTTAAGGCGTCACTTGCTAGCGTAGTCACAGTGTTTAAGGGGTTATCAATTGGTATCGTTGCTGTATCGCCCTATGCTCTAATAATTGGAGTGATTGTAATAATTGTGCTACTTATCCGCTTCTTGTTAAAAAAATATAAGCCTTTAGAAAAGCTAAAATTTTGGAAGAAAAAAGATGACAAAGCAAAAAAAGAAAATAAGCAAATAATAATAGATGATATTGACAAGGACTTAGAATAAAGACTAATGCAAAGTTTTTTGGGAATAATACTTAGAAGTACAGACTACAAGGAGAAAGATAAGCTCCTAAATATTGCCACGCCTAGTGGCATTGTTACTGTGACTGCTAAAGGAGTAAGAAGCCCAAATGCTAAGTTAAAAGCCTTTGTAAGTGTGCTCACTTTCGGAGAATTTTGCGTGCAAGAGAGCAAAATTGGTAGTGTGCTTACTGCCGTTGAGTGCAAAGAGAGCTTTTATAATTGTTGGTCAGATACCGACAAATACGCATCCGCTATGCTTTGCATAGAGACTTACGAAAAGTGCTTCCAAATCGAAGAAGAAAGTAGTAATGCGTTTGTTTACTTGCTCAAGGCTCTAAAAGAAATAAACTACAGCCAAACTATGCCTAGCGCCATTGCTGTGTGGTTTTTACTAAAAATAGCAGTAGCAATGGGCATAGATTTTCGGCAACTTGGTAGCGTTGATAATGATATAGTTATGTTGCTTCAAACAATGGAAAGGATAGAAAGTAGTGAGATTGATAGCTTAGATGCTAGTCAAAATCAAATCTTTCAGTCGCTTAGATATTTTTATTACTTGTTCGAAAAAGATTATGGAATAAAACTTTCGCTAATAAGCAAGTTGCTTGATTGCATTAAAATATAATCGACCTTAATTTGCTTGAATTTTTTTGTAAAAAATTGTATAATAAGAAACGATGTTACATAAAAACAAATAT